>PWMO01000403.1 GCA_003558175.1 Spirochaetaceae bacterium | reverse complement strand
GGTCTCCTTCAACTCGCTGAGCGTCGGCTTGCTGGCAAACTATCGCCTGTTGCAGACGCGTTCAATTGGTGCAGGTGTTCTCAGATGGCGCGGAGTGTCGATCGGCAGCGGCGTGGTGTACCAGCGCAACGAGCTCGTTATTGATCTCGACTTTGGCGAGGTTTCGGAGACAGTGCAATACGATGGAGACGGCGACCCAGGACAAGCATCGCCGGAGTTTCTCATGACGCTCGAGCCGGTGCTTACAGCAAAGGTCTCGTCGGACTCAATTGTGGTCCCGCTGGAAGTGACGACCGGGCTGCGCGTAGCGTGGCTGCTTGACTTCAATGTTGGTGCCGGTATTGATCTGAGCTTCGGCAACTCGGAGATCACGCTGGGAATCAACAGCCCTGTAATTCTGGAAGGGGACGACATGACCGACATAGACGTCACTCCGGGATCCGCCACCGTCGACGCGGGCACCAAAGGTGATGGGCCGGAGTTTGTGCGGCCGCGGCTGACCGCCGGGGTGGGGCTCAATCTCGGTCCGGTAAAGGTTGACTTCCCGCTGATGTACTACTTCGACAAAGAAGGCAACAGCTTCATGGCCGGCGTGAATGTTGGCCTGGTGTTCTGACCTCCGCGTAGAACGTTTCTGCACCAAACCGGATCAAGCCCGCTTCGGCGGGCTTTTTCCATCGTCAATAGAGAGGACGAAGAACCAGCGAGACAGGAGGCGGGCGAGCAGCGCTTTTGCGGACCGGAACCAGACACGGCGCTGGGAATCACCGTCGTCCGCGCCCGTCAGAATCGAGATCGAGACCGGCGTCAGCGTGGATACTTATTTCTTTTGCTCAAGCAAGTTCCAGGATGCAGTCACCGGCACACCGGGCGAGCCGTCGACCTCCAGTGGCGTGTAGGTGATCGTGATCGCCTGAAAGGCCAGCTCAATCGCTACGGTTGGGGCTCCGTCATGGTAATTGAAGTCCGCGAACTGGTACTTCGTGACAAAAACCCCGTCCAGATCATAGCGGTAGTACTCGTACGGATGACTGCCGGCATTGCGCAGTACCGCGATTGACGCCTTTGGAATGTGCCTCGACTCCACCAGATGCTGAAACAGACCCGGTGACGCCGCGTCCTGCTCCATAACGATCCTGATCGGCTCGAAATCCGGGTTCCCCGGCCCGTCTCCGCCGAACAATGCCGGCACGTTGGTGACCCCATCCTTGAGCGAATAGACGCGGCTCCAGCCCTCATAGCCCTCGGTAGTAGCCTCGCCCTTCAGACCCTCAAACTGGATGTATGCATCGAGCGCCTGGATTGGGCCTCCATCGCCGTGTTCAGTGATTTCGTTGATCACCTCCGGTGCGAACAGCCCGTCGCAACTCGTCAAAGCGAAGGTGTAACCAATGAGAAGGAGAACAATGGCATTCCTGCTGCTCATATCTGACCTCCGCAGAAAGCTTACAGCCTTCTTGTGCGAACATTCAATACTGATTTACTCAGCTTTACGTCTCGCCGGCGGCAGGCTGTTGGATCGACCGAATAAGGCAAGCAAGCGGTTACCCGGAACTTCCGCGACGAACGCTTCGTCATTTGGCTCTGCCGGAGAGCCCGGCGGATTCGACGGCTTACATTTTTTCTCTCGTGTCCCTGTGAAATCGCGATCGGCGTGCTATCTTTGAGGTCAGTTGCGATTGGTTTTTCTGGATTTTTTTGAGGAGTGTTTCGCAATGAAGAAGAAAGCACTGGTTTTTGGAGTTACGGTCTTCCTGCTGTTTGCATTCGCGGCCGCCGCCCTCCCGGCTCAGGACATCACTTCCGACGGTTTCAAGAAAGCGTTCCAGGACTTTGCCGACGGTATGGCAAGCTCGCTGCCGCTTACCTCTACAGTCGGCAACAACACGTCGGATGCCTATATCGGACAGCTGCTGCGGGTTCCACCCAACATCGGGTTTGGATTGACGGTAGGTGCGGCAACCATCCCGTACGGTACGGTAGAATCCCTCTTTGAAGAGCTCAATCTCAGCGTGCCGAGCGAGATCAAGAACTTCGACACCATCGGCGTTCCCAATCCCGCCTACACCATCGACGCGCGGATCGGCGGTTTTATCCTGCCGTTTGACTTCGGGCTGAAGTTCGGCACCCTGGGCGACGGCGGCCTGAACGCCGGCGACCTCGAGATGGACTACCTGCTGGCGGGCGGCGACGTTCGCTACGCCGTGATGCAGCAGGGAGTTGTGCGCCCCAACATCTCGGTCGGCTTAGGCTACAACTACATGCGCGGCCGGATCCTGGTTCCGGATGCGGTGAGTGAGAATTACGAGATCGAGGTTCCCGGAGATAACGTACAGTTTGCGGCTGCAGGTGACGCCTTTATGGAATGGGAGACGCACGTCATCGACCTCAAGGCACAGGTCTCAAAGAGCCTGCTGATACTCACACCGTACGCTGGTGTCGGTGCTGCCTACGGCATCTCGAACGCCGGTGGGGGCATGAAGTTCAATGATACCTTGACTGAGACTGACCGACAGGCCCTCAAGGACGCCGGAATCGACGTTGATGATCGAGAGGTGAGCGTCACCAGTGACGTCACCGGGTGGTCGCTGCGGGTGTTCGGGGGTACTTCAATCAACATCATGCTGCTGCGCCTGGACCTTGGGCTGGGGTACGACATTTTAGGTGAGAATTTTGTGGGAACCGTGGGAGCACGCGTTCAATTATAGACGGGTCACCGTTCCCGCGGGGGCGTATCCCCGCCGGCGGAGATGCACGCACGCCACCCGTGGCCGGCTTCAGCCGCCACGGGTTTTTTGTGCCCTCGCGCTAAGGGCTGTTTCTGAGTGCAGGCGCTTCAGCGTAATCCGGAGACAAACTGAACCCGCAGTCCGCACTGTTCTGCTACGTGCCCCTGGCGAGCATCATGGGTGAGGAAGACATCGGCCGGTGAGTCGCTTGCCACGGCAATATGAAGTATGTCGAGCGCCCGTGTTCCCAGGCGTCGACTTGCGTTCTCCGCAATCCGCTCGGCGTGGGAGAAGACCGGCGTCCAATTGGGCACGAATGTGCTCAACACACCGCCGGACCGGTCTTGCTCAAAACGGCGCGCCCACTCCGCGTATTGAGCTTGCGAGACTTCACCGCGAAAGAGCTTCAAGTTCATTGCGTTCCGAATTTCCAGAGCATGCAGCGGAGTGAAGAGAAGCCGGGCCTGATGCCGATATACCCAGCGCTCGAGACGGTCGCTCTCAGGCTCCGGGTAGTAGAGCTTCACCAGGGCACTGCTGTCCAGATAGGCGTTCACAAGCGTTCACCGCGGTCCTGGTAAATGACCTCGCTCAGCGGTTCACCTTTCCCTTCACCGAAAATCTC
>PWMO01000345.1 GCA_003558175.1 Spirochaetaceae bacterium | reverse complement strand
GGGAGCGATAGCCGCCGAGGCGATCGCGCTGCTGCCGCGCGTGACGAATGCGGAGGCTGTTCGGGAACTGGGGGCTATGGCCGATCGCGCGCACGCCGCCTTAACAGAGCTGGGACTCGAAACCCCGCAGCTGGCGCACTGCCTTGCGGTCTGTCGCGAGCGTGGTACCGTTGGAGGTAAGTTGAGCGGCGCCGGCGGCGGCGGAGCGTTTTATGCGCTGTTCACCGATGAAGAGTCGGCCGTTGGCGCCGCCGATACGCTGGTAGAACGCGCGGTGCTCGACGCCGCGGCACTGCGCGTAGTGACGATCCGGGACGGGCTATGCCGCGCCCCGGATACATCGCATTTCTCCGCAGTTGTCTCGGAACCGGACGGCAAGCCGTCGGTCGGTAACCGGCAGGTTGCGGACCGGACAGGTTAGAAATCGAACTTGTCGGTTGCGTTCAGGTCGTCAAACGCCTTCTTCAGTCGTTCGATGACCCCTTTCTCTCCCAGCACCAGCCAGGCGCGAGGATCGATGTACTTCTTGTTGGGCTTGTCGTCACCGTCGGGATTCCCGATCTGCGTCTGCAGGTACGCGTCATACTCGTCCATGTATTTCTTAATCGGCTGAGTAAACGCCCACTGGGTGTCGGTATCGATGTTGAACTTGATCACGCCGTAGGACACCGCTTCACGGATCTCTGCTTCGCTGGATCCCGAACCACCGTGAAACACCAGGCTCAACGGCTTGTCGGTTGGGGTCTTGCGCTCCGAATAGACCATCGCCTGCGAGTGCTTCAGGATCTCGGGGCGCAACTGCACGTTACCCGGCTTGTAGACACCGTGAGTGTTGCCGAACGAGGCCGCCACGGTGATTCTGCCGACCGGGGTGAGCGCATCGTAGGCTGCCAGAACGTCCTCGGGCTGCGTGTACAGTTTGGAGTTATCCACTCCGGTGTTGTCGACGCCGTCCTCTTCACCGCCGGTGACTCCCAGCTCGATCTCGAGATACATGTCGAGCTTTGCGAGCCGTTCAAGGTATTGCCCGGAGATCGAGATGTTATCCTCGAGCGTCTCTTCCGAGAGGTCGAGCATGTGCGAGCTGTACAGCGGTACTCCGTGCTCCTTGTGATAGGCCTCACCGGCGGCGATCAGGCCGTCTACCCATGGCAGCAGCTTTTTGGCGCAATGGTCCGTATGCAGCACCACCGGTACACCGTGCGCTTCCGCGATCAGACGAACGTGGTGAGCTCCGGCAATTCCACCGGCGATGGCCGCGCGCTGGTCGGTGTTGTCGAGGTACTTGCCGGCGTTGAAAACCGATCCTCCGTTCGAGAATTGAATGATGATCGGCGAGTTTGCTTCTCGGGCGGAGCGGATCGCCGCGTTGATGCTGCTTGACCCGATCACGTTGATCGCAGGCAACGCACACCTGGCCTCCTTGCAGTATTCAAACAGATCGTCGAGCTGCTTACCGGTAACGATACCGGGCTTCATCTTGAGTTTTTCCATCGCGTTACTCCTCTTTGCTGGTATGGATTCTGCGTCTTTCCTGAATTCTCCGTACGGCCGCCGCAACCAGTCGTCTGGGAGCGAGCCGGATAAGAACCAGTGAGATACGAAACATCAGACCGTGAACGGCAACGCGCCGACCACGCTGCAGCGCGCGATACCCGTACTCGGCAACCGCGTCCGAACTCGGCATCCGGACTTGCTGGTAGAACGGAACCTGCTGCAATCCCGCTTGCTCCTGGAAGCCGGAGACGGTAGGACCGGGACAGAGCGCGGTGACGGTAACCCCGGATCCAGAGAGCTCCTCACTCAGCGCCTCGGAAAGCGACAGCACGTACGCCTTGGTTGCGTAATAGACGGCCATCAAAGGCCCGGGCTGAAACGATGCCACCGACGCGACGTTCAAGACGCGGCCATGGCCGCGAGCCACCATGCCGGGCAGAAACAGCCGCGTCAGGTGTGTCAGAGCAGCTGCGTTGAGCTCGATCATCGCGAGCATTCGGTCCAGACTGGACCGCAGGAAGTCCCCGTAATCGCCGAACCCTGCGTTATTTACCAGAACCTCGACCGCGATGCCTTCTTGGCTGACGCTGTCAAAGAGCTGCTGCACGGACGCTCTGTCGGTCAGGTCAAACGGCATCACCCACGAACGAGCGCCTTGAGCTTCTACTTCGGACGCGAGCTGATCCAGCTGCCGGCGCCGCCTGGCGACCAGCACCAGATCGTACCCCTCACGCGCGAGAATGCGCGCCAGTTCATAGCCGATGCCGCTGGAGGCACCGGTTATCAGCGCCGTTTTGCGGGTATCCCGTGGTGCCGGCGAACTGTCTTTCTTTTGCATAGCGACTACAGCGCAACTCTACACCGTGCGGTTGGCTTGTTCAAGGGAGATGCCTGGGCTACAATTGCCTCATGAGCCAGTTCTTCGCCCTTATGGTTACTACCGAGCTTACCCCGGCATCGATCGCGCTACGGCTCCTTGTGAGCCTGATTATTGGCGGCGCAATAGGAATAGAGCGCGAACACTCGCGCCAGCCCGCCGGTTTTCGTACTCACATCATAATCGCCATTGGAGCAACGCTGTTGATGATTCTCTCGATCGCGGTGGCAGGGCAGTACGGAGAGACCCGCGGTGACGCCGGGCGCATTGCGGCACAGGTTGTCTCCGGCATCGGGTTCCTGGGCGCCGGAGCCATTCTCAAGTTCGGCGCTGATATTCGCGGCCTGACCACCGCCGCCTCGCTCTGGACCGTTGCGGCAATCGGACTGGCAACCGGGGCCGGCCTCTTTCTCCCGGCTGCCATGGCCGGCACAATCATCCTGTTCACGCTGATCATCCTCGAAAAGATGGAGGATCGCTGGTTTCCCAAGCAGGAACTCAAGCATATCGAGATATACACCACCGGTGACTCGCTTGAGATCACCGACATCCGCCGGATCCTGACCGAGTGCGGCATACGCATTCGGTCGCTCAATGTGGACCATTCAGTCAGAAAAGGGTTAACCCGCTTTCGATACGTGGGGTATGTTCCGCGCAGCTTCAGCTATCACCAGCTCTACCAGCAGCTGGCCGATTTTGAGGATATCTACCGGATATCCGTCGGAGAGCGTACCATTTGAGGCCCACCTGCGTCAGCCGCGTGCCCCCTGGTCCCAGGCGGCCACCGGGATGCGCGGCAACGTGACGATCAGATGGGTACCCTCGTGCGCGTCGGTTGTGTAGTTGACTTCACCACCGTGTACGCGCGCAATCAAGCGCGCAATGTACGTGCCGAGTCCGTTGCCGTTCCGCTTCCCAAAGGTTGAGTACCGTTCAAAGAAGCAGTCTCGGATTTCTTCGGGAACGGCGGCGCTGTTGTGTATATCGAT
>PWMO01000131.1 GCA_003558175.1 Spirochaetaceae bacterium | reverse complement strand
AGCGTTTTGCCGGCCGAATCGTCAATGGCCTGAAGATAGATGTAGCGGTTGCTCTTGTATACGCTCAGTCGCGGACACTGCGCGGTTCCGGCAATTCTCTTCCGGATGCGCATCTTCCGCTTCTGCTTTCTGGCCCGTTTTAGCTGTAGCGTCTTCATCCTGTCACCTTACTACTTGATTCCCGCTTTGCCGACCTTGCGGATGATGGTTTCGTTGTCATACTTGACGCCCTTACCCTTGTACGGCTCGGGCGGCCGCAACGAGCGGATCTCCGCCGCTGCCTGACCCACCAGTTCACGACTGATGCCACTGACGATTACCTTGGTTGGCCCATCGGTGGTAATCGACAGCCCTTCCGGCACCGGGTATTCGATCGGCATGGAGTACCCCAGGCTGAACACGACGCTCTGGCCCTGAGCCTCGGCTCGATATCCAACCCCGTTTATGAGTAATGTCTTGGTGAAGCCCTGGCTGACGCCGGTCACCATATTGTCGAGAAGCTTGCGGTACAGCCCGTGAAACGAGCGCGCCTTCTTGCTGTCATTCTTGCGTGTTACGACGCATTGCCCTTCCTCAAGGGTGAACTCCACCAGAGGTTCATACTTCTGCGACAGTTTCCCTTTCGGCCCTTCGACGGTGATCTCGTCTTTCTCTATCGCGACCTTCACACCCTGGGGAATCTTCACGGGCAACTTACCGATTCGAGACATACACTCTCCCCTTACCAGACGGAACAGATGAGCTCGCCACCCACCTTACGCTCCGCAGCCTTTTTTCCCGTAGTAACGCCCGAAGAGGTCGACACGATGATTGTCCCGTATCCGTTGTATACGCGTGGCATCTTCTTGTACCCCGAGTACACGCGTCTACCCGGCGTCGAAATCTTCTTCACACCGTGGATGATCGGGTTCATCTTGTCGTCGTATTTCAGAAAGATCCGGATGACGGTCTTGTCTTCCTGCGACACTTTCTTGAAGTTCTTTATAAACCCCTCGTTCTTCAAGATCTTCACAATTTCCAGCTTCAGTTTTGACGGGCTGATGTCAACCTTCTCAAACTTCGCCGTGCTGGCATTGCGTATCTTGGTCAGCATATCTGCTACAGGGTCGGAAACGCTCATACTCTCTCTCCCTACCAGCTGGACTTGGTGACGCCAGGAATCAACCCTTCGCTCGCCAGTTTCCGGAAACAGACCCTGCACATCTGGAACTTACGCATGTAGCCCCGCGGCCTGCCGCACACCCTGCACCGATTGTATCTGCGCGTTGAAAACTTCGGTTTCTTCTGTGCTTTTACGATCAAAGACTTCTTCGCCATGCGATCTCCTCTCTATTTCCTGAAGGGCATTCCCAGTTTTTCAAGAAGGCTCTTGGCTTCCTGATCCGTCTTTGCAGTTGTAACAACCACAATATTCAGCCCCGTCACGCGTTCGATCTTATCGTAGTCGATCTCCGGAAAGATGATCTGCTCCGTAATCCCAAGCGAGTAGTTCCCGTGCCCGTCGAACGCGTTCGGGTTCACACCCCGAAAGTCCTTAACTCGCGGCAGCGCAATGTTGACCAACCGGTAAAGGAAGTCGTACATGCGGTCACCGCGCAGGGTCACCTTGGCACCTATCTCCATTCCGGCTCGAAGCTTAAAATTGGAGATCGACTTGCGCGCCTTGGTCCGCACCGCGCGCTGTCCGGCGATGAGGCTGAGCTCCGAGATCGCCGATTCCAGGTACTTCTTGTTGACGATTACGTCGCCGACGCCCATACCCAGGACGATCTTCTCCAAACGAGGAATTTCCATCAGCGACTCGTATGAAAACTCCTCTCTCAGCTGCGGCTTCACCTTCTCCCGGTACAGAACCTTCAGTTCCGGTACGTATTGTGCCGTTGCCACCATCACAGCTGCTCCCCGGTTTTCTTGGCGATGCGAACTTTCTTGCCGTTATCGATCCGATACCCGATGCGAGATACGGCGCCGCTCTTGGTCAAAAGCATCACATTGGAAATATGAATCGGGGCTTCGATCTCAACGATGCCACCGCGATCGTTTTCGCGCCGCTTTCGCATCGCCTTCTTGACAATGTTCACCCCTTCGACCAGGACTCGACCGTTCTTGCGGTCCACCCGCAACACTCGACCGGATTTACCTTTATCTTTGCCGGCAACGATGCGAACCTGATCGTCACGCTGAATTCTCGATTTTGCCTCAGACATCGCTATCGTTCCCTCCTACAGAACCTCCGGCGCAAGGGAGACGATCTTCATGTAGTTTACGTCTCGTAATTCCCGTGCAACCGGTCCAAAAATCCGTTTACCCTTCGGGTTCTGCGCCGCATCGATAATCACGCACGCGTTATCATCGAAGCGGATGTACGTGCCGTCCGGCCGCCGAAACTCTTTCTTGGTCCGCACGACTACCGCGCGCTCGACGTTGCCCTTCTTGACCGGAGCGTTCGGCAGCGCGTTCTTCACCGCCACCACGATGACGTCACCCACGGCGGCGGTACGCCGCTTGCTGCCACCCAGCACCTTAATGCACTGCACACGCTTCGCGCCCGAGTTGTCTGCAACGTTCAGAAAGCTGTTCATCTGTATCATGACGCTACCCTATCTTCGAGCTATCTCGCCCGCTCAACAATCTCGAGCAGACGCCACGCCTTATCTTTGCTGATAGGGCGTGATTCAATCACGCGCACCGTATCGCCGGTCCGCGCTTCGTTGTTCTCGTCATGCGCCTTCACCTTCTTGCTCTCATTGACGTACTTCTTATACAGCCGATGAACCTTGCGCTTGGCGACGGAGACAACGATGGTCTTGTCCATCTTATCGCTGGTGACAACTCCGGTAAAAATCTTGCGCTTCGTCTTGGGAAGCCTAACAATCGTGTCCACACCCTACTCCTTCGCCGAACCGACAACGTCTTCGTGATTGTAAATCCGGGTGTTCAGCCGAGCAATCTGGCGCCGCAGGGTTCGCTTCTGCAGCGGGTTCTCAACGTGCCCCACTACTACGTCAAACCGAAGGTCGCGAAACTTCTTACGCAGTTCTTCGCGCTTGGCCAGCAGTTCCTGAAACGTAAGATCCTTGAATGAATTCTTCACGTTCTACCCCCTTCTCACCACGAACTTGGTCTTAACCGGCAGCTTGCTCGAAGCCAGCCGCAGCGCCTCTTCAGCGAGCGACTCACTTACGCCGGAAAGCTCGAACATGATCAACCCTGGCTTGGCAACGGCCACCCAGTGCTCCGGACTGCCCTTTCCTTTGCCCATCCGGGTTTCGGCCGGCTTCTTGGTGTACGGCACGTCGGGGAAAACCCTGATCCACACCTTTCCACCGCGCTTTATGTGCCGGGTCATGGCAATACGCGCCGCT
>PWMO01000336.1 GCA_003558175.1 Spirochaetaceae bacterium | reverse complement strand
GCTGGATGGTGCCGCGGCAGCGGGTGTGGAAGCTGCCGAAGCGGATGTACCACTGGTACTCTGCTGCCTCCTTTCGATCGTGGAAGCGGCAGGCGGCGTTGGGGCAGAACTCGGGTTCGGCGGTGATCCGCACCGCTTCAGCGGCGCCGGGGGACGAGCCGGCGGATGAGCTGGTGGTAGCCTCCTCGGTGGTGCGGACGAGTTCGGTGGTTGGGGTGAGAGCGGTGGTGCCGGCCAGGGCGGCGGGGGTGGGAGCGGAAGTGAGATAGCCTCGAATGTGCACTGTGTGACCTCCTACACAGTACACCACAGGAAATTTTCTGCTGCTTCACTTCTGACAACAAAATCGGCACCATTTTTGACGCCATGAACACCGCGTACGCCGCGCATTTCCCCGGGGAGAAGCCGGCGAGGTCTACGATCATTATCGGCCTCGCGGGCAGGCACAAGGTTGAGATTGAGGCGGTTGCATACAAGTAGGTGCGTTGCCCGGTTCATGCACGGCTCGGCTCTTGTGCCGCGCCGGCACCGTGCCCCACCACGCAGCTGCTCAACCGGCTATTCTGTTCGCAACGAGCCGATACTTGATTCTACCGCCCGCATGGCCGGGTCGTCGGCCGCCCCGGTCACTACGTATTGCAGCAGCACGGGTGCCTCGTCCGGTGCCTGGGTTATCAATGAAAACGCCACTGCCCCGGTCGCCACGCTTCTGATCTGCACGATCTCCAACCCTGCGTGCCTGAACACCGCTTTGTCGGTCGCCTCTGCCTGTTCGAGCGCACGACCGATCTCGCGCGGCGTAAGCTCGCCGTCCAGTCGTAAAATTGTCAGCGCGGACCCGGTACCTGCGTCCACAAACAGCTCAATCAGGTTGCCGCTGATCGGACCCTCGGACGCCGAATCCATGATCCGGCGTTGCACAACGCGGCGCGTATCGTCGTCAACGGGCTGCCATCCCGCGGGCGGTTGGAGCGTCATCGCTCCGTCGGGCAGTGTGTACCGGTCGCCGAGCAGTTGGGGGTCCACGCTGAAGGCGTACTGCGGTGGTTCATCCGAAGCGTTCGCTGCACCAGCCGTCCGCCGGTCGGACGAGCGGTCACGCGGCGAGCAGGCGCTTAGCAGCAGCAGCAGTCCGACAAACAGAACAGCCGCCCGGCAGGCGGCTGCTGTGAAGTTTGAAATCTGCATGAATGGTGCTTTCTCTGCGGGCACCACGCTACTTAACAACGGTTACGGTGCGGGGATAGACCGTCGCAATTCCGGTGAAGAAACCAATCACAACGTCCAGGGGTGTGAACTCGGTGACAATCTCATAGTCCTCGGCTCCGGCCGCCATGCGTTCCGTGCTCGGTGTCGTGATGTCTACCAAGCCCCAGAGCACATACCACTGTCGCTCGGTGACCGTCTCGTACGTCTGTGGGCCCTGACCAACCGTGTGCACGTGGGTCATACAACTTGCCAGCACAAACGTCACCAGCACTGCGATCGAAACCAGCTTAACGACTCGATTCATTTCGTCCTCCCTTTCGGCATAGAGAAATTTCAAATCCTGACAACAGTACTCCATTTGTTGCCTCTCTTGCAATCCTTTCGCGTCACGAGTGCCGGCTTTCCGGTCGCAACACCGACACTCCCGCCTAATCGCGACCTTCCCCTGCCGCGGCTGCGGTACGTGCGGCAAGGTACACCGACAGGGCCGACCCGTAGCGCTCCTTGAATGCCCGGTTGAAGGTGCTCTTGGAGGCGAACCCTGACTCCACCGCAAGGTCCAGTATCGTGCGCTGCCGCAGCTCTCCTTCAACCACCCGTTGCATGAAGTAATCGAGACGCCTCTCAGATACAAGCTGGGGAAAGTTCCGGCGGAAGACGTGGTTGATCACCAGGGACAGGCGCCGCGGATGAACCTCCAGGCTTTGCGCCAACGCGGCCACGGTAAGATCGGGGTCGAGGTACACCCCTGAATCGAGCGCACGCCGCACCATTGCCGCAGTCTCTTCGATCTCGTCCTCGTCAAGGCTGCAACCGTTCTCGTGCGATCTTCCCGCGGCTCCTGAGGGGCCCGCAGCGCCCACCGCCCCCACCGCCAGCACGTTGGGAATAAACAGTACCACCAGCGCAAACCCGTATACCGTGGCCATCATCACCAGTGCCGGCAGAAAGAGAGGGGGCAACCCCGCGGGGTCGGCGGCTCCAGCTGCCGCTACTTCCGGTCGCAGGGCTGCGGCCGCAAAAGAGACCATCGAAACAAGCGGCGCCAGCACCACAATCCTCGCCCAGAGCAGCCGCGGGCGCTCCCCAACCTGTACGCCACTTTCGGGACCAAAAGCTGTTCGTGCCGCCGCCACGGCGTACACCCCACCGTGCGCAATCTTCACCACGTGCCGTGCGATCATCCACCACGGCGGCGAATCGGAGAACAGCTGCGCCACCAGCACCTGGTACTCCGGCGCACTGAGAGAAGTAAGATACAGAGCCAGTGCGCCGGTCTCTATCAGCCATGGAAGCGCGTGCGTCGGCGCCAACCGCGGAACGTCGTCCCGGTAGTTCACCAGGTTCCTCACGTACCACCAGCCAAGCGGACCAAAGAGCAGCGGCAGCGGCCCGATAAGCGTGAGTACCCACGGCATGTCGGCCACGCCGCGCGCCGTCCAGAACGGAATGGTACTCAGCCTGATCGAAAACAGGAGCAACAGCAGCGCAAACGGCATATTCAATCGGCAGCGAAATTTTGCGCCAATCAGGATGAGCAACAGCAGCCCTTGAACGGCGCCAAGCATTGCCACCAGGCTCAGCACAAACATACTCCGAAAGTATAAGCCGGCATTAGCCTCCCGTCACCCCTTTTGTAGGTCCCAATTCATGAATTGCAACGGTTGGCGCGAGGGACAGGATGGCCGTATTGACATCACCGCCACGACAAACTACGTGACGCTACCACGCAGCACTGAAACTCTCCCACACAGCGGCAACAGCATCCGCGCCGCCGTCAGTCTCTTTGTAATAGATCTCAAACTCACCGTGCTGGAACACGATTGCCTCCCAATCACGGTAGTCTCTGTGGTTCTCCGGGTCCGGGTCGGCCATCGCGAGGTCCGCGATGTGATCGATTACCGGTTGCGCGTTGTCGTAGGTGATATGCTCAGCAGATTCAAATCCTTCGATATCGGACACGGACGGCTTAAGATGAGCGTTCTGATCTTCCTCTTCGAAGTTGTAGTAGTGCTTGTTGTTCAGATCGACCGCAAAGAGATCCTCCGACGCAATCAGATCGAACACGTACCGTTGCACGTTGACCACCTGGTTATCGTCTTCATCTTCAAAGGGACCCTGGGCGAGGTTCACGTAGACGGTGCCGCGAATCCAACCGTGG
>PWMO01000157.1 GCA_003558175.1 Spirochaetaceae bacterium | reverse complement strand
CGACAAATTGTAGTTCCTGGACGAGTTACGTCACCCGCGCCTTCGCGATAACGCGCGCGAACAGGCCGGGGAGGACGACGTTCAGCGCCATCGCCAGCCGGCCCTTGAGCCCCATGGCGAGCCTGACTTCGCGCCGGCCGGCGACCGCGGCGCGAAGCAGTCGGTGCGCCACTACTTCCGGGGCGGTACCGCCCTGTTGATTGGGGTCCATGCGCCCGTACGCTCCGCCGTCCGCGGTAACGGCGTTGAGCGAAATATCCGTGCGCACAAAGCCGGGCACTCCGATGGTGACGCTTACACCCGATCCGGCGAGCTCGGCGCGTAACGCATTATAGTAGCCGTGGATCGCGTGTTTGGCGGCACAGTAGCCGCTGCGGAGCGGACTTGCGACCACCCCTGCAAGACTGGACACCACCAGAATAGTGCCGGAGCCGCGCTCAACCATTCGTCGCGCGCAAAGCCGTGCGATCTCCGCCTGTGATACGAAGTCGATATCGATAAGTCGCTTGAGTACGGCAAGATCGGTATCCACCGCCAGAGCCCTCTGACTGATACCGGCGTTCAACACCAGCAGGTCGACGCCCCCGGCTCCGACGCCTGAGGCGACCCTGCTGAACGCGCCGTCAGCGGCTTCCACGGCCGGGGCGAGGGAGCTGGAGTCGGTCAGGTCCAGAGGCACTACTACCGCGGAGCAAAACCGTTGCGCCTGCTCAGCCAGCTGCTCCGCGGGCCCGCCGGAAAGCACGAGACGGGCACCGGAGTCCGCCGATAGAGTTGAAAATCTGCTGCCCAGCCCACCGGCGGCCCCCACTACCCATACCGTCTTACCGGTCAGGCCGGTCAGGCCGGTCAGGCCTTCGAGGCCGCGCGGATTTCCCTTTGCTGCTGCCATAGAGCGCGCAGTGTAGCACGCCGGGGCGCCGGGGCGGAAGAGGCGCCGGTTCGCGGGGTGTGTCGCTCGAGTTCAACGTGCTATAGCCATTTCGCTTGAAATTTGCAAGCACTGCGAGCAGATTTCAAGTCAAATGGCTAGCTCACATAATAGATGGCTTTCGCCGCGTGGCCGGCGCCTTGCGACCTTGCGACAGAAACATTGACAACCGGGCGAGGTCGGTTTATAGTCATGGTCAGGTGATATACTTGTTGCATATCAGTAGCGTACCAACAGGAAAGAACCCCTGTGGCTAGTGAGTTGACGTCCCTACCGCTGACCAATCCCAAACCGGCGCAGGGCAACCAGCAACGCATTTACCAGGCCGTCAAGGCGCGCATCGTGGACTGCGAGATGCTGCCCGGGGAAACCGTGTACGAGGACCGGTTGGCGCGAGAGTTCGGCACCAGCCGCACGCCGGTGCGTGAAGCGCTGCTGAAGTTGCGCAACGACAACCTGGTATCCATCATACCGCGCAAAGGGACCTTTGTCTCTCACATCACCGTTCAAAACGTCTATGAAATCTACCAGGTACGGCAGCTGATCGAACCCGGAGTCGCCGTCATGGTACGCGACGCGGTGGACCATGAACGGCTTAACGATTTTGCGTGTCGGTTCGAAAGCCTCAAGATCGAGAGGGCGCTGGTCGCGGGCTGGTTTGCGGTGGATCGCGAGTTTCACACCTATCTCGTACAGTGCACGCGCAACCAGACGCTGATGGCAATGTATGAAGGCATCATGAACCATCAGCAGCGCATCAGCATCCTTGCCAGCCAGCTGCCGCGCCGCCTGGAGAACACCGCGACTGAACACCAGGCGATCATCGACGCGCTTCTGAAAGGACACGTTGAGCAGATCGAGCGCGCGGTACGTGACCACATAAAAGCCGCGTGGGAAGCGTCCCTGCGAATCGAGCGCCTCGTGCGGTGAACGGCGGCGGTGAGCCACCGTAGCGGGTTGCACTGGGGCGGTTCGAGCTGTGACGCGCTGGCTCTGCACCGCAGAGCCTCAGCACATCTCGAATCCGCCGTCCACGTTCAGGGTCTGGCCGGTGATGAAATCGGCGTCGGCCGAGCAGAGAAAACAGACCGCTGCCGCCATGTCATCCGCCGTACCGGCGCGACGCAGCGGGATTCGTTCGATGAACTGCTCCGCCTCGCTGGTGGCGTCACGGCCGTAGATCGCGCCTTTCTCGGCTACGTTTACGTCCCACATGCGCGTTCGCACCGGGCCGGGACAGACCGCGTTGACATTTATGTTGTACGGAGCAAACGCCAGCGCGGCGGACTGGGTGAGGCTGATTACCGCCGCCTTGCTCGCCGCGTAGTGCAGCTGCAGCGGGCGACCGTGCCGGCCGGAAATGGAAGAGAACTGAACGATCTTGCCGTAACAGACGGCGGACTTGCCGGCCGTCTTTACCTCCTCCGGAACCTGGGCAATCATCTGCCGCCCAACAAACTTGCTGCTGAACGCGGCACCGCGTTGATTGATATCGATCACGCGGTTCCACTCTTCTTCAGTGATGTCGAGTAACGGTGTGTTGTGTACTATTCCGCCGCAGTTGACAAAGATATCGATGCCGCCAAGCAGCTCCACCGCCTCGTCAACCATCCGTTCGATGGAAGCGACATCGCCGAGGTCCACCAGAACGGCGTCCGCCGCGTGCCCGCTGGAGCGGATCTCTTCCGCTGCCGCGCGGGCACGGTCCAGGTCGACGTCCGCCACGACGACGCCGGCACCTTCGGCCGCAAGTCTGCCGACCACCGCGCGGCCGATCCCCTGCGCGCCGCCGGTCACAACCGCCCGCGTACCGCTGAAGCGGCCTTCGATCCGCTGATCCATGCATTCTCTCCTTCAGGTTCATCCCGCCGCGTTCGCCGGCTCAGTACGCCGGCGGGTGGTCAAAAACGTCTTCGGCGGCCTCGAGCAGCCGCTGTGCCACGCGCCGCGACATCTCGCGGTCAAACTCCTCGGGCAGGTCGTAAAACCGTTCCCGGTTCTCGAAGGAGCCGTCCGGGGCGCGGCGCCCAACGCTGGCGAAGTTGTAATGCTCGAACAGGCCGTGGTTGGGGTGCGGATGCGGGTTATCGCTGCGTTCGAACTCCTTGAGGCATTCAATCGCAAACGAAGAGCCGGCTTCGGCCTCGCGCCGCACCCAGCTCATGGTGTCGTCCCACCACCACTGGAACTTCTCGGGGTAGAAATCGTAGAGCGCCTCAGCATAGAGGACCTGCAACGACGGCGACAGCTTGAAGTGCACGCGTCCCGCGGTCGCACGGCCTACCGCCTGCCGGGTTTCACGGCTCAGATCGTCGCCGGAGTGGCAGTCGAGGAAGAATCCGTTTTCGGAGGCCAGCAGATAGAGGTTGTGGAAACGTTCTTCCATGCCCTCGAGCCCGTCGGGTCCGCGGTAGTCGGTTCCCTTTTCGATGCCGAAGTTGGG
>PWMO01000299.1 GCA_003558175.1 Spirochaetaceae bacterium | reverse complement strand
TGTCACCCTGATGGACGAGGTCACGCAACAGAACGCCTCGCTGGTGGAGGAGGCCGCCGCGGCCGCCGAGTCCCTGGAGGAACAGGCTCAGGGTCTGGCCCGCGCCGTCAGTGTGTTCCGGGTGGAGGAAAGCACCATGGCCACTGCCGGTCATCAACTGCCTGCAGCCAAGGCCCCCAGCCGGGCTCTGCCGGCTGCGAAAAAGGCCCCATCCGGGCGCCCGGCGACCGCTGGCAAAGCGGCGACCGGTGGCAGCAGCAAGCCCCAGCAGGCCAAGGCAGCGGGTGGTGGCGCCAAGCCGGGCAACCGGCCTGCCTCCCATTCCAACCCGGACGATGAGTGGGAAGAGTTCTGAGCGCCATCGGAGCCAGTCATCCATGACACGACCCTTCAGGCCCGGTGCCTTGCACCGGGCTCGCATCGCCTGCGGCCACGCCCATGCGTGACCGGGAATTCGATTTCAGGGATGCCGACTTCGAGCGAATCCGGCGAATGATTTATGAATATGCCGGCATCTCGCTCAACCCGGGCAAACGGGACATGGTCTACAGCCGTGTGGCGCGGCGCCTGCGTCAGGCGGGCCTGAACTCCTTTGAGGCCTATCTGGATCGCCTGGAGGTGGATGCCGAGGAATGGCAGCACTTTGTGAATTCGCTGACCACCAACCTCACATCCTTCTTCCGGGAGGCCCACCATTTTCCCGTGCTCTCTGAACATGCCACCCGCATGCAAGGCCGTCATCGGCGCACGTTGAAGATCTGGTCGGCCGGATGCTCCACGGGGGAGGAGCCGTTTTCCATCGCCATGACCCTGATCGACGCATTCGGTAGCTGGACGCCGCCCGTGAAGATCCTGGCCACGGATCTGGATACACAAGTGGTGCGCCACGCGGCTGAAGGCATCTATCCCATGGAGCGCATCGAAAAGATGCCGCAGAGTGATGTGAAACGCTTTTTCCTGCGGGGCAAGGGCAGCCGTGAGGGCATGGTTCGGGTCAGGCCTCAGGTACGGGAACTCATCACCTTTGAGTCGCTCAATCTGCTGGGGCCAAGCTGGCCGCTCAAGGAGCCTTTTGATGCCATCTTTTGTCGCAATGTGTTGATCTATTTTGACAAGCCAACCCAGTACCGGCTGCTGTCCAGGTTTCATCCCCTGCTGCATCCGGAGGGTTTGCTGTTTGTGGGGCATTCGGAGAGCCTGGCCCATGCCTCCGACCTGTTCCGCTTGCAGGGCAAGACGGTCTGTGTGCCGGTGGCGAGGGGGCGCCCATGAGCGAAGGTTTCGAGGAGGTCCTGGCACCCAACCTGTATTACGACCGGCACTTCGATATGGATGCCGTCAAGATTCTGCCGGGAGAGTATTACGTCTCCAATCGGGAATTGCTGATGGTGACCGTGCTGGGCTCCTGTGTGGGGGCCTGCGTCAGGGATCGTCTGCGAGGCATTGGGGGCATCAATCACTTCATGCTGCCCGACGACAAGCGTAACGAGGACAGCCGTGTGGGCAGTTCCATGCGCTATGGGGACTACGCCATGGAGATCCTGATCAACCAGCTGATCAAGTTGGGGGCGCGCCGGGAAAACCTGGAGGCCAAGGTATTCGGTGCCGGCAATGTGCTGCCCGGGTTCAAGAGCAATATCGTCGGAGAGCGCAACGCTCAGTTCGTCACCGATTACCTGGCGACGGAGGGCATTCCCATCGCGGCACAGGATTTGCTCGGCAATCACCCGCGAAAGGTGTACTTCTTTCCCACCACCGGGCGGGTACTCGTGAAGAAACTGCGCAGTCTGCACAACGAGACCATCATCGAACGGGAACTGAGCTACAGCCAGAAACTGCGTCAGGCCAAGGTGTCCGGCGAAGTGGAACTGTTCGACTGACGTATGCGAGGAGACCGACTCATGCAGGGCTTAGGAATGGAGGCAATCATGCGGGCGCTCACACCCCACTGGCCGGTCGTATTGGTCAGCGGGGTCGCTATCGTCGTCTGGGTGCTGCTGTCCCTGCCTGCCTGGCCAGGCATGCTGTTGATAGCACTTGCCTGGGTCGGCTCCTTGCTGTGGCAGACCCAAGCTGGCGCCCATGCCGGGCAATCCGCTCAGGCCCTGGCGGATGAGCGGCAGGGCACCCTGGACAGCGACCGCGAGTTGTGGAACCTGGTCGTTGAAATTGATGCCCTCATGGCGCCTGAGACAAGCGAGTTACGCACGCTGGTGGGGCAGGCACGTGAATTGATCGGGGATGCCGTGCGTGATCTGCAGGAGAGCTTTCACAATCTCAACCAGACCTCCCGAGAACAACAGGAACTCGCCCTGAGACTGATCAGGGGGATGTCCAACGACCCCCAGGCAGCCATCTCCGGCGTTGAGGCCATCGACATGGACCAATTCATGGAGGAAAACGGCAAGGTGCTGGCCCAGAACGTGCAGATGCTCATCGACATGGGCAAGCACAGTGTGGAAGTGGCTCACCAGGTGGACGATCTCTCCAGCCTGATGAGTGAGATCTTCGGGCTGCTCGACAGTGCCAAGCACATCGCCGGACAAACCAACCTGCTGGCCCTGAACGCCGCCATTGAGGCGGCCCGTGCCGGGGAGGCGGGCCGGGGATTCGCTGTGGTGGCCCAGGAGGTGCGTAAGCTCTCCCAGGACTCGGACCAGTTCAACGAGCAGATCCGCGCCCAGGTGGAACAGGCCAATCGGCTCTTCGGTCATGCCCGGGAGGTGGTCGGTCGCATGGCCTCACAGGACTTGAACACATCCATCACCGCCAAGGGCAGCATGGACGAGATGATGGAACAGCTGCAGAAGCTGAATCAGAGTCTGGCCGAGGGGCTGGATCATATGTCCGGCGTTGCCGAGCGCGTGCAGCAGAATGTGGACGCGGCGGTCAGGCTGTTGCAGTTCGAGGACATTGCGGGTCAAGTGCTGGATCGGGCGCATACACGCATCGATTTCATGGAACGCTTTGTCTCCGAGCTGCGCCAACTGCCCATGGTGGAGCCGGAAAGATCCCAGCAACAGCTGGAACAGGCCCGTGGTCGGCTCAAGGCGCTGCGTGAGGAGTTACGGGATGCCGCTCACCGTCCCGTGAACCAGAAATCCATGGACGAAGGTGATATTGAACTCTTCTGATGCGATCCCAGTGGCCAATACAAGAATTTCAAAGCTGAGGGAGGGCGCTGTGGGTAAGCCGATACGGGTACTGGTGGTCGACGATTCCGCGTTGGTGCGCAAGCTTCTGACCGAAGTGCTGAACTCGATTGAGGGCATTGAGGTCGTGGGCACGGCCCAGGACCCGTATGTGGCGCGAGAGCGCATCAAGAGTCTTGATCCGGACGTGCTGACCCTGGATGTGGAAATGCCGCGCATGGATGGCCT
>PWMO01000076.1 GCA_003558175.1 Spirochaetaceae bacterium | reverse complement strand
GCTGCGCCGGATTCACCTGGTGTTGGGCGAGGCGCAGCCGGCAGAGGTAATCAAGAAGAAGATGGACGTCTGGAAATCCAAGATGGATACTGATGAGAAAAAGGCGATGGAGAAGACCCGGCAATGAGCGCGATCAGGACACGACGCTCAGGGGCAACACGCCTGGAACCGCGAGACGCCGCGGCGCTGAGATTCCCGTGCCGGTACCGTGACAATCCATGAAACGTAACTATCCATGAAACGACGGAAACGCACGACGGTCCTCCTCGCGGTAGTGCTGCTCGCTATCTACCTGCTGCTCTTTCCGCGAGGCACCGGCGAAGAAATACAGCTGCAGGTGCGCTGGATCGCGTCGGTTGCGGAGGGAGCCTCACCCCCGGCAACCGGAGCGCAGGTGAGCGAGGGCCGGGCGAGTGAGACCCCGGAGAGCGAGGGTGGTTCGCGTGACAGGCGGCGCTGGGCGTTTCGCCTGGGAGACCGCTTTGGCTACCTCGGTGACTCGGGAACCGTGCTCTTTGCTTCCGACGTGCTGCATCACGTCTCGATGACCGATGAGCGATTTGTAAACTATCCCGACGTGTCGCAGACGGTGGTTCTGCACGGGCCGGATGGGACAATGCGGTCGGCGATCGACGCGGCCGGCTATCCGCTGCTTTTTGAAGATCGCATGCTGTTGCTGCTTCCCGACGGGACCACAATTGCCGAGTGGTCGATAGATGGGGCGACCGCACATCGGGTATGGCAGTATTCCATTGCCTCGGTCTACAGCGCCATTGACGTTGCCGGAGACGTGACGCTTGTTGGAGATATCGACGGCCGGCTGGTGGCGCTCGACGGCGCAGGTGGCGAGCTGCTCCATTATCGTTCGCGGTCGGGGCGGCTTCCGGTGGTGGTTGCCGTGGCGCTGTCGTCCGATGCGATGATGGCGGCGGCGCTGATTGATGTTGAGCCGCAGCGGGTGGTTGTCTATCGGCGAGACGACGAAGGGTATACGCAGACGGCCGAGTACACGTTGCCGGCCTCGCTGCGCAGACCGGCGCGGATGCGCTTTCTGCTTGACGACCGCTTTCTGGTCTGGGAACAGCCGCACGCGCTGGCGGGCGTGCGGCTCGATACCGACACACGGTTTGAGTTACCGCTTGGTGCGCCGGTGGTGGACTTTGCCGCAGTTGAAGACCTCGGTTTGCTGGCCGTTCTGTACGCGTCAGAGGCAACCGGTGGCGACGCAGCGGCCGACGCCATTGGAGACACAGATGCAGCGGCCGACGCTGCCGCGGCTGATACCGCTTCCACCGGTGATGCAGGTGACGCCGGCGCCGCGGAATTGCCTCGGCCGAACGTCCGCAGCGGCGAGCTGGTGCTGTACAACGCCGTGACACGCATTCCGGTGGGACGGCTGCCGGTTGAAGCGCGCCACTTCTTTCTGCACGCCGACGGTGATACAGTTCTACTCGGCCTGGACGATCGCATCGTGGCGTACCGATTCATTCGGGGCTGAGGCGATGCGAGCCGACACGATTGGAGCCGATATGAGACGGTTGCTTATTGTACTGGCGACGCTCTTCGTCGCCTCATCTACCTTTACCGCTTCGCTGCTTTACGGTTGGCAGTGGCCGGTTGCCGACGGGATGATCTCCGCTACGTTTGGACAACTCCATCATGGCGGTTTCTCGCGAGGCGTAGTTCTCGGAGGAGGAGATGCGGTTCATCCTGCAAGCGACGGCGAGATTGTGTTCAGCTTTGACGCGGGGGAGTTTGCGCATCCTCTGGGAAGCTACATCGTTCTGCAGCATGACGGTGGGTTTCGAACGCTCTACGGCAACCTCGATCCGGCCACGGTGCTGGTACCGCCGGACACTGCAACCGGCGAGTTTACCGTGGAACCGTCGCAGCGGCTTGCGGCTGTCGGCAGTTCCGGGTACGCCACTGGACGGCAGACTACGTTCGAGATCATCGACGACGAGCTCGACGCCTTCGTCAATCCGCTGCTCATCCTACCCGAGCGGGCGGACCGCCGCACCCCGGTGGTCGGACGGATTCTGATAGAGCGCGGCTCAGAGCAGCTGGAGGCCGGTGCGGTTACTCCCATCGTCGCGCCCGCCACCGTGGCACTGGTGGCCGAAATCTACGATGCCGGCGCCGCGACGGGCTACCTGCAGATTCTCGCCCCCTACGAAATTGTAGTTGAACACGACGGAGCGGAAGCGCGGCGCATTACCTACGAGACGCTCCAGGCTCGAGGCGGGAGCTTCCTCCTGGGCGGTCGCTACGCCGCGGAGCAGCTGTATCGCGGTGAGCGGATGGTCCATCTTGGCGAGGTGGAGGTCACTACCGAACCGGTCACCATTACCATTACGGTGCGCGATTTCTCCGGTAACGCGGTCAGCCGAAGCGTAGTGCTGCGTCCGGAGTTCTAAGCATGAAGACGTTTTCCATGCGCCCCGCGAGCGATGAGCGGCAGAGGCCGGTAGCCTGCGTCGTTTGTGGCCGCTCGGAATCAAGGCCCCACTGGCAGTGCGACGGGTTTTACTTCGTGCGCTGCACCTCATGCGGTCATGTGTATCAGAACCCGCAACCGATCCCCGACGATCTGGCGTTACGCTACGATTCGGAATACTTCGACTACGAGCTCGAGAACGCCGAGCCGTTCTATGAGCTGATGCGGCTCGGGCTTGAGGACGTTGGGTTCATGGGTATGCAGCAGCAGCTGCGGCGGCGCGGGCAGTTTCTCGACATTGGCTGCGCTACGGGGGTGCTGCTGCAGCGGATGCAGCAGTACGGCTGGGGCGTGCAGGGTGTGGAGATCTGCGAACCCGCGGCACGCTATGCGATTGAAGAGCGTGGGGTGCCGGTACACCTGGGTCCCGTAGAGGGGGCTCCATTTGAGCGTGGGGCGTTCGCAGCGGTTCATACATCGCACGTTATCGAGCACGTGCCGGATCCGCGCGACTTCCTGCGGCGAATTCACGATCTGCTCTGCCCGGGCGGCGTTGTGGTAATCGTGACTCCCGACCGCAGTGGCGTCCAGGCGCGGTTGTTCGGGAGCCGTTGGCGATCTGCAATTGCTGATCATCTCAATCTGTTCAGCAGTTCCCAGTTGCGTCGGCTGTTGCAGGAGACCGGGTTCGAGGTTCTGCGGAAACGAAGCTGGGGTGGGCTAACGGCCGGTGCCGCGCCGCGCTTGATCAAGCGACCCGCCGACCGGCTTGCAAAGCTGCTGAATGTCGGCGACGTGTGTGCCGTGCTGGCACGCAAATCCAACCGGAAAAACAGAGAAACCGGAAACAGGAAGGTGCAGAATGAAACTCACTGACAGGGTGGCCGTGGTCACCGGGGGAACCGGGGGATTAGGGTGGAGAATCTGCCGCTCTCTGGCAGGCGCCGGTATGAAGGTAGCGCTGGTCTACGTTCACTCGAAGGAGAAAGCGGAGCGTTACGTGGACGAGTTGCGGCAGCAGGGCGCGACCGCCGTCGCAGTCCAGGCCGATGTCACCGCCGCGGAGGGAGTGAGTACAATCATCGACCAGGTAGAACAGGAGCTGGGGCCAATCCATACGCTGGTGCTCAATGCAGCCTTCAATACCTGGATTCCGTTTTCGGACCTCGAACAGCTGAACGGCGAGACCTGGGACTACATCTTGAACTACAACCTTACGGCTCCATTTCTGGCGATGCGCCGAATCGGGTCGGCAATGAAAGAGCGGGGCGAAGGACGGATAGTCACCGTCAGCTCGGTGGCCGGCCTGCAGCCAATGGGAAGCTCGATTGCCTACGCCGTATCGAAGGCGGCGCTGATTCACCTGACGCGCTGTATGGCGGTGGCGCTCGCTCCCGCAGTTCTGGTCAACAGCGTTGCTCCCGGATTGATGGAAGGGACGCGAATGACCGACAACCTCGCGCCTGATTTCGTTGAGAAGACGCGCCTGGGTGCGGTGCTGCAGCGAGCGGCGGACAAGGACGACGTTGCCGACGCGGTGTTGACGATGGTGCGGACCGACAGCATCACCGGGCAAACGCTGGTTGTCGATTCCGGTAAGGTGTTTCACTGATCAGTTGGCCGGCTCGACGGCTCGCCGGCCGCAGCTGCGGCGGCCGGGCGCGGCGAGAGACCTTGACAACCGTTGAGTCTTTTTCCTACCATGGCCGCACGATGATCAGGACACAGCTGGCCGAGTTATCGCTTGAAGCGCTGTACGGCTTCGCACAGCAGCACGATCTCGACGCCACACCGGAGATGTCAAAGCAGGATCTCATCGAGTTGATCGCGGAAGAGATGGAGGAAGACGAGCTTGAGCGCGAGCTGTCTGACAATCATCCCGTGAAGATAGAGCAGATGAAGTACGATCTGCTCGGCGCGACCAAGTTCGCCTCTATGCCTCCGTTTGGCGAGGAACTCTCGCTGCCGGAGGTCTATAACGAGACACGCATCATCGTGCTGCTGCGCGATCCGGCGTGGGCGTTCGCCTACTGGGATATTCACGACGGGACACTGCAGGAGTTGCTCAACGACGACGAGTTTGAAGAGCTCTTTCTGCGCGTGGTCGAGCTGCAGGAGCGGTCCGCAGGCAGCCGGAGCAGCCACGCAAACAGGAACAACCACGCAAACAATAGAGAGAACCTGAAGGCGGTTGCCTCCTTCGACATACCGGTTCAGCCCTCCGACGGGTCGTGGTATATTCACCTGCCGAAGCAGGGCACCTATTATCGCATCGACTTGCTATCGCGCATCGGCGGCAAGACGTCGCGCCTGGCGCTCTCCAACATCATCGCGGTTCCATCCGGAAACCTGGCGTTCAACGGCGATGACGAGTTAGCCGATCGCAATGATCAGATCCTGGCGCTGTCGGGACTGAATAAGCTGGATGTAACAACCTATGGCGATCGACTGCCGCAACGTCTCATCTCACTCGTTGGCGAGTAGAACAGATTCCAGATCTCACCTGGGGGATCATTGATGTCCAAGGGCTACGTTATCCTGATGCTGCATGCGCACCTGCCGTATGTTCGGCACCCTGAGTATCCGAGTTTTCTCGAAGAAAACTGGCTTTTCGAAGCGATTTCTGAAACGTATCTTCCGCTGCTGCGGGTAATGGACCGTGTGCACGCGGAAGGCGTACCGTTCAAATTGAGCTTCTCGATCTCCCCCACGTTGAGTACCATGCTGCAGGATCCGCTGCTGCAGCAACGCTACGTTGCTCACCTGAACAAGCAGCTGCAACTCGCGGAACGTGAAATAGAACGCACTCGCAACGATCCAGATTTTGCGCCGCTGGCGCAGATGTACCATGATCTCTACCGCCAGAACTACACCGATTTTGTGGAGCGCTACGAGTGCGAGATTCTGCGCGGGTTCGATCACTACTACAAGCGGGGCAGGATCGAACTGCTGACCACCGCCGCTTCGCACGCGTTCCTTCCCCTCTACCAGAACTATCCGCTGGCCGTTAATGCTCAGGTAGAGCTGGCTGCCGACGTTCATCGTTCCACGTTCGGCAAGCCGGCGAAGGGATTCTGGCTGCCCGAGTGCGGGTACTACCCGGGGATGGAAGAGGTGCTCGAGCGGCACGGATTCCGCTACTTCTTCTCGGCGGCGCACGGGCTTCTGTTTGCCCATGAGCGGTCTCAGAGCGGTGTGTATCGGCCGGTCAGCTGTCCTAACGGCGTGGCGGTATTCGGACGCGACCTCTATTCGGCAAATGCGGTCTGGTCGGCCGACGAGGGGTATCCCGGCGATTTTTCGTACCGCGACTTCTACCGCGACATCGGCTACGATCTGCCGCTTGACTACATAGGACCGTACGTTCACCACGGAGGGATCAGGATTCCTACCGGGTTCAAGTATCACGCAGTGACCGGCAAGACCGACGATAAACGGCCCTATCGGCCCGAAGATGCTCGCCAGACGGTAACCGAGCACGCGGAGAACTTCATCTACATGTTGCAGAAGCTGGTGACGCGGCTGGCGCCGTTGCTCGATGGCCCTCCGGTCATATCGTGTCCGTATGATGCTGAGCTGTTCGGACACTGGTGGTTTGAAGGGCCGCTCTGGCTCGAAGAGGTGATGCGCAGACTGGCCGACAGCGACGAGCTGGAGATGACCAGCGGTGCTCAGTATCTCAAAGAGCAGCCGCCGAATCAGACGCTGCAGCCGGCCTTTTCAAGCTGGGGCAACAAGGGCTATTCGGAGGTCTGGCTCGACGGAACCAACGACTGGATCTATCGCCACACCCATAAGATCATTGAGCGCATGACCGAGCTGGTCGGGCGTTTTCCCAACGAGACAGGGTTGAAGCAGCGAGCGCTCGCCCAGGCGGCGCGCGAAGTGCTTCTCAGTCAGTCGTCCGACTGGCCCTTCATCGTTCGTGCCGGAACCAACGTGTCGTACGCCGTGCGGCGTATCAAAGAACACGTCAACAATTTTAACACCATCTACGATTCGCTCTGCCGCGGTACCGTCAGTACCGAGTGGCTGACGCGAGTGGAGAAGAAGAACTCCATCTTCCCCGAGATCGACTATCGCCTGTTCCGCGAGGGTGCCGTGCGTCCCACACCAATCACGGTTCAGCGCGAGTCCGTGGTTCCAGGCAGCTGACCACGGCCTGAGCCGTTCAACAAGCCGCTCAACAACTGGACTGCCAGACAGCTGAACTACTAAACAAGTATTTAGCCATCTCATCGCAGCAGATAAAAAGTCGTGAACTATTCTGTCTACCTCTGTTGACATCCGCTCCAGATGCCATAGAATGTAGACACTTGTGGGAGAAAGTGGGAAATTGCGGTAGAAAGTGGCGGTTACGGGATGATTACGGGGCAGTTTCAGAATGCACTGGACGACAAGGGGAGGCTGCTCATACCATCCCGGATCCGCGGTGAGATCACCGGCAACGTGCTGGTGATCACCCGCGGCCTTGATCGCTGTCTCTGGCTGTTTCCTCCGGAGCACTGGAGAACGCTGTCGGACAGCCTTATGGGGGCTGCCTCACCATTCACCCGCAAGGCAAGATTGCTGCAGCGCAGGATAATCGCGCCGGCGCAGGAGGTCGAACTGGACAAGGCCGGCAGAATCAACATTCCGCAGTCGCTGCAGGTCGCTGCCGGGCTCCAGCGGGATTGCTTGATCCTGGGAATAAAAAAGTACGTTGAAATCTGGGATGTCGCTGAGTACGACGCGTATCTGAGCGAGAGTGAGGAGGAGTTTCAGGAGGCAGCCGAGGAACTGGGAGGACTCGTTTCTTTCTGAGGTAGCGCAATGAGCGAACTGATACACGTTCCGGTGATGCCGGTGCAGGTGATTGAGCTTCTGGCTCCGCCGGGACCCGGTCTGGTTATCGACGCTACCGTGGGAGAAGGGGGGCATTCGGCGCTCTTTCTGGAACACTCACCTCACCTGCAGCTGGTTGGACTGGACGCGGATGCCGTAATGCTGGAGCGGGCCGCAATGCGGCTCGCTCCGTTCAGCGGGAGGTTCTCGCTGCGGCACGTCTGGTTTGACCGCTATTTTTCGGCGTATCCTGAGACCGAACGCCCGCGGGTGGTGCTGTTCGATCTCGGGATATCGATGTTTCACTATCAGCAGGCCGGCAGGGGGTTTTCGTTTCGTGAGCAGGAGCAGCTGGATATGCGCTTAGATCCGGAATCGGGCCGGAGCGCCGCCGATATCGTCAATCAGTACGGTGAGCGTGAGCTGGCCGATCTCCTGTTTCAGTTGGGAGAAGAGCGCTATTCGCGCAGGATCGCGGCGGCGATTGTGCGTCGGCGGCGTGAGGCTCCTATTGCTTCGGCTCACGACCTGGCCGAGGTGGTTTTCACCTCGGTCCCCGTTGCCTATCGCCACGGCCGGATCCATCCCGCTACGCGGACGTTTCAGGCGCTGCGCATCGAGGTAAACGGTGAACTGCAGCGGTTGCGGCGCGCCCTCGAGGCGGCGCTCGATGTACTGGATGTTGGCGGCAGGCTGGGGGTCATCTCGTTCCACTCGCTGGAAGACCGGATCGTGAAGCAGCTGTTCCGGGAGCGGAAGAACCGCTCGATCGACGCAGGGCATGCGCCGATGAATAGTAGTGAGATGCATTGGAGTGAGCGGAAAGGCAACGGTGAGCAGTTCAGTCTGGTCACCCGGCGGCCGCTGGTTGCCGACGACGAAGAGTGCCGAAGCAATCCCGCTGCTCGAAGCGCGAAGTTTCGGGTAATCGAAAAGGTCAGAGAGGTTTCTTGAGTGAAGCGCTATGGTTTGCTTCTGCTTGCTCTGCTGTTTCCGGTGCTGCTGTTTGCCAACGCGTGGCAGGCGTTTCGCTTTCAGGCGCTGTCGCGCGAGGTGACGAGACAGGAGCAGCAACAGCATGAAACCATCGAGCACAACAAACGGTTGATTGCAGGTCTGTCGGTGCTGCGTTCTCCGGCTCGTATCCGCGAGATTGCCGAAGAGCAGCTCGGTCTGACGCGGCCCGACCCCGTTCGCGTGTTCACCATTCAGCTGGAGCCGAGGAGGTAGCATGGGTTCAATCACTCCTCTGTTCACGGCACAGCACGCCGCGTCACTGCTCGACGCTGCCGCCCATGGTTCGGCCAATGTTGAGTTTTCCTCAGTGTGCGTTGATTCGCGTGCCGCGGCGCCGGGAGCGCTCTTTGTGGCGCTTCCCGGCGAACGTACCGACGGCCACCGCTTCGTGCGTGAAGCTCTCGACCGCGGAGCAGCCGGGGTGCTGGTCACCGAGGCGGGACTCGCCCTGGTGCAGAACGCTGCAACTCTGGCTTCCGAATTCCCCAAGACCGCCTGTCTTATTGTCTCCGATACACTGGCCGCGCTTCAGCGGCTCGCCGCGGCGCACCGGGAACGGATGCAGCAGCTGCAGATCATCGGCGTCACCGGCAGTAACGGCAAGACCACCACCAAGGAGTTGATCGGGGCGGTCATGCGGAGTCACGTGCCCGCCTTCGTGAACGAGGGCAACCTGAACTCCGATATCGGTCTTCCGCTGTCGGTCTTCGGCATCGAGGCGGAGCATCGGGTGGCGGTTCTGGAAATGGGGATGAACCGGATCGGAGAAATGGGGCAGCTCGCGGCTATTGCGCGTCCCGACATTGCGGTGATCACCAACATCGGGACTGCCCATATCGGTAAGATCGGCTCGCGCGAGCAGATCATTAACGAGAAAAAAGCAATTACGGCGCGGTTTGGCGGTGAAGAGCTGCTGCTGATCTGGGAAGACGAGCCGGCGTTCCATCAGCTCGCCGCAGGCGTGAACGGCAAGGTGCAGCCGTACGGACCTCGATCGACCGACGGCTGGCAGGGATGCACCAGCCACGGGCTGTCCGGATCAACGCTGCAGTGGCGCAGCCGCAGCATCCGCCTGGCGTTGCCCGGTGAGCACAGCGTGCGCAACGCCCTGGCCGCTATCCACATCGCCACGATCTACGGCGTGGCCGAAACCGCGGTGGTCGAAGCGCTTGAATCGGTGCGGCCGCTGTTCGGCCGCGGCCAGATTATCGAGGGCGATGTCTCCGCGGTGGTGGACTGTTACAACGCCAATCCGGAATCGATGCAGTCGGCGCTGCGTTTCGTGGCTTCGGTGGCGACTTCCGGCAAGCGCGTGGCGGTGCTCGGAGCCATGAAAGAGCTCGGTGACCACACCGCCGAGGCTCATCAGGCGGTCATCAGGGAAGCGCTTGATTCTGGAGTGGACGCGGTGTTGCTGCTCGGCCAGGAGTTTGCGCCCGGCGCGCTGGAGCAGAATGACCGTCGCATCCAGTACTTTCGCTCGTTTGAAGAGCTGCTCAGTGGAGTTCGCGATGTTGTGCACGAGGGCGACCTGGTGCTGATAAAAGGAAGCCGCAGCCTGGAACTCGAGCGGCTGGTGCCCCACATAATCGGAGAAAGGGTGTAGCGCCATGTTTTATGAGTTTCTGTTTCCGCTGGTCCGCTATTTCACGCCGTTCAACGTCTTTCAGTACATCACGTTTCGCGCGGCCTACGCGGCAATTACGTCGTTGCTGATCTGTTTTCTCTTCGGTCCGTCCATGATCGCGCTGTTGCGGCGCAAGGAGGCCGGGGAATCGATTCGCTCCGATGGGCCGGAGACGCATCACGCCAAGTCGGGCACTCCCACAATGGGCGGGCTGCTGATGATTCTGGCGATTGTGGTGTCCGGTATCTTGTGGATGGATATCTCCAACCACTACACCTGGGTGGCGCTGTTCTCGGTCCTGGCGTTCGGCACCATCGGCTTCATAGACGACTACCTCAAGCTCTACCGCCGAAACTCCGACGGCATGCGCGCCGGGGTCAAGTTTGCCGGGCAGACCGTGGTGGCGGTGGTGATCACGCTCTGGCTCTACGGCCGTGGTGGTGCGGCCACCACCCAGCTGTTCTTTCCCTTCTTCAAGGATCCGATCACCGACCTGTCGTGGCTTTACATCCCCTTTGGAGTGTTTCTGCTGGTAGGGTGCACCAACGCGGTCAACCTCACCGACGGATTGGACGGTCTGGCCACCGGGCTGGTGATTATGGTGGGGCTGACCTTTGCAGCGCTCGCGTATCTCGCCGGGCGCGTAGACTTTGCCCAGTACCTGCAGATTGCGTTTGTCCCGGGCGGCGGCGAGCTGGCGATCTACTGCCTGGCCGTTGTGGGAGCGTGCGTCGGGTTCCTGTGGTACAACTCACACCCTGCCGAGGTGATGATGGGTGACACCGGCAGCCTGGCGTTGGGGGGTGCGATTGGCGCGGTTGCGATGATGATCAAGAAGGAGATCCTGCTGGTCATTGTGGGCGGAGTGTTTGTGCTGGAGGTGTTGTCGGTCATCATTCAGGTGGTTTCCTTCAAGACACGGGGTAAGCGGGTCTTTCTGATGGCGCCGCTGCATCACCATTTTGAGATGCTGGGATGGCCGGAGACCAAGGTTGTGATGCGCCTGTGGATTATCGGCGGCCTGTTTGCCATTCTCAGTCTTTCGACGCTGAAGTTGCGATGATGTTTGCCGCAGAGAGAGTAAAGAAACAGCAGATCGACCTCGTGTTTCTCACCGCGCTGCTGGTGCTGGTGGGAACCGGCATCGCGATGCTCTTCTCTTCCTCGCACTTCCGCGCCGAAAACCTTTTTGCCGACCCACTGCACTTCCTGCGCCGCCAGTCGCTCTGGGTTGTACTCGGGGCGTTTGTGGCGCTGGGTGCAACCCGCATCTCGCTCGAGCGACTGAGAACCTGGTTGCCGCTGCTGATCTTTGCCACTCTTGGACTGATGGTGCTGACCTTCGTGCCCGGCATCGGCGTTCGATTTCTGGGAGCGCGCCGCTGGGTGTTTCTGTTCGGGTATTCGTTCCAGCCGTCGGAACTGGTCAAGCTTACCCTGATCCTCTATCTGGCCCATATCCTGAGCCGCAAACAGGACCAGATCGATGATCCGGTAAACGCGCTTCTGCCGCCGGTTATCGTCGTGGGACTGTTTGTCGCGCTGATCTACCTGCAGAACGATTTCTCGACGGCGGTCTTTGTGATCGTGACTTCGATGGCGCTGTTTTTCGTTGCCGGGGTGCCGATCCGTTACTTTGTCAGTCTCGGTGCGATGGTCGCTCCGGTCTCGCTGCTGCTGCTTTTGACGCGCGAGCACCGGGTCAACCGGGTGCTGGCGTTTATCGATCCAGGCCGGGATCCCGCCGGGGCCGGATACCAGATTCTGACTTCGCGTGCCGCGCTGATCAACGGCGGGCTCTGGGGCACGGGAGTCGGCGGCAGCGTACGCAAGCTGGGTCGGCTGCCGGAGGCGCATTCGGACTTCGTGTTCGCGGTGCTTGCCGAGGAGCTGGGGTTTATCGGCGTGGCGGCGGTTGTGGTGCTGTTTGCCATGCTGGCCTACCGCGGCTACCGTCTCGCGTACCGCTGTCACAACCGCTTTTACTCGTTTCTGGCCTTCGGTCTTACCACCAGCATCTTCTTTCAGGCTCTGCTCAATATGGCGGTTGTGTCGGGTCTGGTGCCGGCAACGGGCATTCCGCTGCCGTTCTTCTCCTCTGGAGGCTCCTCGGTGTTTGTTACGCTGATCATGTGCGGGCTGTTGCTGAACATCTCGCGCAAGGTCGATTGGGAGGAAACCGGTGGCTGACGCGGTACTCGGTGCCCGACGCGCGCGCGGCAGACGCCGCGTGCTGCATCCGGTAATGATCGGCGGCATTACCGTGCTGCTTCTATTGGTTGCGGCGGAGCTGCTGTTTCAGCTGCTGCTGCGCGACGTGCTGGTGATCCGGCGCGTGGCGGTAGAGAGCGAGCTGGGCTTCAGTTCGGCCGAACTGCTGCAGATCGCCGGCATCGGCGAGTCGGAGTATTTCTTCGGGCTTGATACCGAGCTGGTGCGGCGCAATCTCGAGCAGCATCCACTGGTACGTGAGGCGCACGTGCAGAAGTCGTTCCCGGATACGCTGAGCATTGCTCTGGAAGCGCGCAAACCACTGGCGGTCGCCTTTGCCACGGTGGGTGGAGCGTTGCCTCCGGTTGTGTTTGATGAAGAGGGTGTGGTCTTCCAGGTCGGAACCGACCTGAGCGACTGGGATCTTCCGATTGTCTCCGGTTTGCAGCTTGAGAGCGTTCGCCCCGGGGTGCAGCTGCCGGCCATGTTGCACGACTTCCTCGCCGATCTGAAGTCGCTGCAGCTCGCAGCGCCGACGCTGTTCCGCCAGATTTCCGAATACCGCATCGTCCGCCGTGGTCAGCAGGACTTCGAGGTCCTGCTCTACCCGGTGAGTTATCCGGTGCCGGTGCGCATCGGGCCGACCCTTGACGAAACGCTGTTCAAGTATATCGTGATGGTGTTGGACGTGTTTCAGCGCGAGGGAAGACTTTCGGCGCTGGCAGAACTGGATTTCCGCGCCGGAGAAGTTGTCTACCGGCTGAGGGAGGACTGAGTGGCCTCGGACGATATGATCGTCGGTCTCGATATCGGAACCACCAAGGTTTCGGCGGTTGTCGGCGAGTATGACGAGAACGATACACTGCAGATAACCGGGGTCGGCGAAAGTCCGTCGTTCGGGCTTCGTCGCGGCGTGGTTATCAACATCGAGAGTACGCTCAAGTCGGTGAAC
>PWMO01000112.1 GCA_003558175.1 Spirochaetaceae bacterium | reverse complement strand
GAAAACATCTACGCGCCCGGTGCTCGATTTGTTTCCTTTGCATCGGCCCTTGAACGAACGGGAGAGACCGCCGTAAGTCTTTTCAGCTTCCACTCCTGTTCCAAAGGTTTTCTGGGCGAGTGCGGCCATCGCGGCGGCTATTTTGAGATCCGCAATATCCCGGAAGATGTGGCACAGCAGATTCTCAAGCTGCAGTCAATCAGCCTCTGCTCAAACCTGGCGGGGCAGATCGCCACCTATTGCATGGTACGTCCGCCAAAGGCGGGTGAAGAAAGTTACGATCGCTACGTACAGGAGCGTGATGGTATCCTGAAGGCGCTCAAGGAACGAGCGGAAATCATTGCGGACGGTCTAAACGCGATCCCGGGCATCACCAGCAACACCGTGGCAGGGGCGATGTACGCCTTTCCCAGGATATCTCTTCCGCCGGGACGTTCAGACAGTGAATACTGCATGGCACTTCTGGAAGAGACCGGTGTGTGCGTCGTCCCTGGCTCAGGTTTTGGCCAGTTGCCGGGAACGGCGCATTTCCGCACCACACTGCTGCCGCAAACGGATAAACTGCGCGAGGTTGTGGAAAAGATCGCCACGTTCCACGCGGCGTACCGTTGAGAAGCAGACGCACCGGCCGAGCGCGCTGAAGTTCGGCCTGGTGTGGTAATCCGCATTTTTTTAGGCTAAACCAACAAAATACGCTTGACTCTACCCCACGATCTGCGGTACATAGTAGATTATCGAAATCGTCAGGTTTCGGCTGCGCAATCCCGGATTGCGAGGCATCCGCTTCTCCATCCGCAGGAGGTATTACTATGTCGTTGCATTCGTTTCGCACGCGCCGTCCGGCCGTGCTTGCCCTACTCGTTCTGTTCCTGCTTCTGTTGCTTGCGGCTCCGCTGTTTGGCGCCGGCTCCGGCGAGCAGACTGCAACTGCGCCGGAGATCACTCTCTATTCCGGACGCGGCGAGTCGCTGGTAGACCCGCTCATCCGCCGCTTCGAGGCGGAGACCGGTATTCGTGTCCGAGTCCGGTATGCCGGCACCGCCGAGCTGGCCGTTCTGCTGGCTGAAGAGGGAGAGCGAACCCCGGCCGACCTGTTCTGGGGTCAGGACGCCGGTGCACTCGGGTCGCTTGCCCGTGCCGGACTGCTGGCCGAGCTGCCTGAGTCTCTGCTGGAGGACAAACCGGAGATATACGTGAGCGCCACCGGACAGTGGATCGCAACCAGTGGCCGCGCTCGCGTGCTCGCCTACTCGCCGTCACGAGTTACCGCTTCGGAGTTTCCCGAGAGCGTCTTCGAACTGACGCGGCAACAATACCGGGGCCGCGTCGGCTGGGCCCCCACCAACGGTTCGTTCCAGGCGTTCGTCACCGCTATGCGGGTGGCGTATGGTGATGCCCGCACCGCCGACTGGCTGCGCGATATGGGAGCAAACGACGCCCAGGCGTACCGCAACAACACCGCGCTGGTCGAAGCCATCGCCGCAGGTGAGATCGACTTCGCAATCACCAACAATTACTACCTGCTGCGATTCCTTGCCGATAATCCCGAGTACCCGGTATCTCAGCGCTTCTTTGCCGACGGTGACATCGGCAACCTGGTAAACGTTGCAAGCGTCGGAGTTCTCGGTACCAGCAGCCGCTATGAGCCTGCGGTACGGTTTGTCGAGTTCCTGTTGCAGCAGGAGGCGCAGCAGTATTTCACCGACGTGATCTACGAGTATCCCGTCCTCGACTCCGTGGCTCCAAATGACGCACTCGAAGCGTTTGACGCGCTGCTCGATACCAGCCCCCGGATCGACCTCGACGCGCTCGAGGATCTGCAGGGTACCCTCACCCTGCTGCGAAACAGCGGGGCGCTCTAGCGTTCTATGGCTGACTCGCTCGCCGTCGCAAAGCCGATTGGCCGTCGCAGCGCAAAATCGCCGCCGTGGTATCTGTTGATTGCCCCGGCGGCGGTTGCCGTCTCCATGCTGCTTCCGCTCACCTATCTGGTGGTGCGGGCGGCCGAGGCGGACCCTTCGCAGCTCGCCGATGTAATCCTGAGACCGCGAAACCTTGAACTGCTGCGCAATACGATCCTGCTCACGATGGGCGTGCTTGCGACCACAACCGCGATTGCGCTCCCGATGGCGTGGCTGGTAGTCCGCACCGATCTTCCCGCCAGGCGAGTTGTGACGCTGCTCTGCGTTCTGCCGCTCTCCGTCCCGGGCTACGTGATGGCGTTCGCCCTTCTGGGACTCGGCGGGAACATGGGGTTCATGTGGCGTGTGCTTGGCATAGCGATGCCGCGACCGAGTGGCTACTGGGGTGCGATGCTTGCGCTCTCGCTCTACTGCTTTCCGTACCTGTTTCTGGGCATCCGCGCCTCCTTGACCGGTCTCGACGCGGGCCTCGAAGAGAGTGCTCGCAGCCTCGGGTACTCGCCGCGCGCAGTGCTGCTGCGTGTCGTTCTGCCCCACCTGCGGCCGGCGATACTTTCCGGCTGGCTGATCGTCGCCATCTACGTGCTGGGCGACTTCGGTGCAATTGCGCTGATGCGCTACGAGGTGTTCAGCTACGCCATCTATACCCAGTACGCCGGTGCGTTTGACCGGGTGTACGCCGCCTGGCTGTCGCTGATGTTGCTGGGACTCGCCCTGGTCCCGGTGGTGCTGGAGGGACGCCTGCTGCGTGGTGCCCGTTTCGCCCGCACCGGAACCGGAGTAGCTCGCCGCACTCGGGTGACGCCGCTCGGTGCCTGGAAACCGTTTGCGCTCGCGTTTGTCGGCCTGCTGTTTCTGGCCTCCATTGGGCTTCCGTTCGGCATGCTGGCATACTGGCTCTCACTGCAACCGCCGTGGGCCGAGCTGCCGCGGGTGGCGCGAGCGTTTCTTCACTCTGCCGGCGCCGCCGCACCCGCCGCGGCGCTTGCGGTTCTGATTGCCGTACCGGTTGCCTATCTGCGGGTTCGCTACTCTTCAAGGCTCTCGCGCGCGGTGGACCGCGTGGTTTACGTCGGCTACGCGCTCCCACCGCTGGCGCTTGCCCTGGCGATGGTCTTCTTCTCGCTGCGCGCGGCGCCGTTTCTGTATCAGAGCCTGCCGCTGCTGGTGGCGGCGTACGTGATCAGTTTTCTGGCGCTGGCCACCGGACCGATTCGCGCCTCGCTGCTGCAGGCGCCGCATCGCCTGGAGGAGGCGGCGCGATCGCTCGGCTGTTCTCCGTTCACGGCGTTCCGCCGCACGGTTGTGCCGCTGCTGCGGCGGGGGATGCTTGCCTCCATGGCGCTGGTATTCGTGATCGCGATGAAGGAGCTCCCAATTACCTTCCTGCTGGCTCCAACCGGCTACACCACACTCTCAGTGGCCGTCTTCAGTCGCACTTCCGAGGCGCTGATGACCGAGGCCG
>PWMO01000110.1 GCA_003558175.1 Spirochaetaceae bacterium | reverse complement strand
GGCGCGGGCACAAGCAGCAGGGCTGTCATCAGCGTCATGAGCGCCGTGAGTAACGGTTGCCGGCGGGACAAGCGGCGCATCACAGCCCCTCCGCAATCGGCCGGAGCTTGGCCTGCAGCAGGTTGAGGATGCAGGGTACCATGAAGAGCGTGAACAGCGTTGATACCGCCAGCCCGCCGGAGACGGCGATGCCCAGCGGCTGGATGATATTGGTGCCGTCTCCCATCGCCAGCGCGATGGGCAGCATGCCCAGGATGGTTGTTGCCATGGTGATGATAATGGGCGCAAAGCGCAGCCGCGCCGCGCGCAGGATGGCGTCGCGCTTGCTTTCGCCGCGGCGCGCCGAGCGGTAGTAGAAGTCGATCATCAGAATGGCGTTGTTGACCGCCACTCCGCCGAGCAGGATGGTTCCCAGCATGGAGTTGAGCGAGAGGGTAGAGTTGAACAGGTAGAGGCTCGCAATCACGCCGATAAACCCCAGCGGAACGGTTACCAGTATCAGCAGCGGTACCGACAGCGAGTTGAACTGCACTGCCAGCAGCAGGTAGATCACCACCAGGCTGGCCACCAGCGCCAGCAGCAGCGATCGGATTGCCTCGTTGATATCGGCGCGCGTGTCTTCGGCGCTGATCGAGTAACCCGCAGAGACGTCTGCTTCCGCCAGCACCGCGTTCAACGCCTGGGCGGCCAGCGCATCGCGCTGATGGTCGGGCGTGCCGGAGCGCATGTTGGCGTAGAGGTTGAACTGCCGGTCTCCATCTACCGAGACTACCCGGGTGACGCCGCGGCTGCGTTCCACGTCGAAGAAATGGCGCAGCGGAATGGCGCCTCCGTTGTACGGTAGGAGATAGTTCTCCAGATCATCGCGCGACTCGAAACTGCCGTCAGGGTACTGAAGGCGCACGCGTATGTTCTGGTTCCCTTCGGTCATCTCGATAGCCTGGGTGCCGGCCAGCGCCGTCCGCCCGAGCGAAACCAGCTGGCTGACCCCGTAGCCGGGGAAGCGTTCGATCACGTGAGTCCGCGGTCGCAGGATCAGCTCTTCCGACAGACCGGTGGGCGGATTGGTGAAGACGTTGCCGTAGATGTCGAGGTCACGCACGGTCTCGGCCGCGTCGTCGAGCAGCCCGATAACGGTGATGGGATCATCACCGGCTACCCGCAGATGCAGGTCGCGGGCGCGCGGCAACGGCAGCGCCGCCGGGTCCCACGGAAAGACGCTGAAGCGCCAGGTGGTGGTGCTCTGAAACCGGTCGCGCAGTTCCTCCTCCACGCGGCGCATATCGCGGCTCGACTTCAGTGACAGCAGGAAGTTGCCCGCCGAACTCGACCGTATCTGGGTGAACAGCGTGGTCATTTCTTCGGCGTAGCGTTCGAGCAGCTCGTCTTCCAGCGGCGCGATTGCCTCGAGCAGCTCTTCCTGGTCGGTGGTGTCGCGGTTGAAGAACCAGACCATCACCTTGTCGCTCTCGGGGTCGGCGATGATCTCCGCCGGAATGCGCGGCAACACAAAGATCACCAGCAGCACCAGGCCGCCGAACGACACGGTCATGAACAGCAACGACACCACGCGCGAGTTGAGCAAACGCCGCAGCAGCGCTTCGTAGCCGCGGGTCAACGTACCGAGCAAAGCCTCCGAGAGCCGGGCGAGCCGATGCTTCCGTATCGGGCCGGCCTCGTCGCGCCGGAAGAGGTAGAAGGCGATCAGCGGGATGATGGTCAGCGCCACCAGCAACGCCGAGCCCAGCGCAAACATCACCGCGCGAGCCAGGTCACCCAGTACCGCGTTGGTCAACGGCGAGGTGAACGAGAGCGGCAGAAACACCACAATACTGGTGGCCGTGGCCACAATGACCGCCGCGCGCACTTCGCGCACCGACTCCATGATCAGCGCCGCGGTCACCCGGCCGTTGTCATGGCTGTCGCCTGTGTCACGGCGCTCGCGTCGGTGACGGTGGATGTTCTCCATCACCACGATGGAGGAATCGATGATCATCCCCACCGAGAGCGTCATGCCGCCCAGCGAGATCAGGTTGATCGAGACGTCGAACAGGTAGAGCAGGATGAAGCTGAGGGTCATCGACAGCGGGATGGAGAGCGCGATGATGACGATATTGCGCACGTCACCGAGCAGCAGCACCACCACCGTCATTGCAAACAGCGCGCCCAGCAGCGCGGCGCGCGCCACGTTGAAGATTGCGTTATCGATGAAGTCGGCCGGGTTGACCATGAAGTCGTAGCGCACGTGCGAAGGAAAGTCTTCAGCCGCCGCCTCACGCAGCACTGCGGCTATATCGTCCGACATCTGCTTGATGTTGCCGCCGTCAATCGGTGTGGCAAAGATCATCACCGAGCGGCGACCGTTGGCGCGGAACAATCGGCGCGGCAGATCGTAGCGCACCGACACTTCCGCCACGTCGGAGAGGCGCAGCGGCGTACCTTCCATGGTGCCCACCTGGATGCGATCGATGTCGAAGATAGAATCGATCCCGTGCAGCAGGCGCACGTTGAACTGCTCGGCGGAGTTGCGGAACGAACCGACCGACTGCGGCCGGTATCCCGCCTGTACCGCCTGCGCGACGCCAACCGGCGTCAGCCCATACCGCAGCAGCGCGTCCTGGTTAAGCGTAACCTCGGCGCGCAGTTCTTCTACGCTGACGATCTCGACCTCTTCGGCGTCTTCAATCCGGCTCAGCGGGCCGCGCAGCACCGGCTCTATCAGCTCGTACAGCTCGATGGGGTCGAGCTCGCTGGAAGAGACCGCCACCGCCAGAAAGCCGGGGTTCTCGGTGCGCCAGTAGTTGACCGAGTAGTCGCGGCTCTCTTCGGGAAGCCGTCCGCGCAGGGCCGCCATGGCGCTCTCCACCCGGCTGAGCGCCTCTTCGGCCTCCACGTTCCAATCGAACTCCACGCGGATGCGGGTGGAGTTGGTGTGATAGGTGGCCTCGACCACCTCGGCGTCGCGCAGGCCGCGCAGCGAGTTCTCGATGATGTCACTGTACCCGTCGTAGAAGTCCACCGCGGTGAACGCCGGATGGCGGATGGTAACGCCGATGGCCGGCTTGCGCGTACGCGGGTAGAGCTGAGTCGGCAGCTGCGTTACCAGCACCACCCCGACCGCGGCCAGCACTATGAACAGCAGCAGGATGCCTTTGCGACGCGAGAATACGAAGTCAAGCATGCCGTCAGCTCCGCCCGGTTGCTCCGGCTGCGGCCGCGTCGACGTCGGTCACCGCTACACCGTCCTGCAGCCTGCGCACCGCGGAGGTTACGTAGCGCTCACCTTCGCGCAGCCCCTCGCGGATCACCACCCTGCTGTCGTACTCGGCGCCGAGAACCACCGGGCGCAGCACCGCGCGGTCGCCTTCCACCACGAACAGGTGGTAG
>PWMO01000522.1 GCA_003558175.1 Spirochaetaceae bacterium | reverse complement strand
TTCATCGTTCCACCGCCTTCTCGATCGCCTTAAGAACAGCCAGGCTGCTATACGTCGCGCCACTGACGGTGTCGACCTTGATTGTTCCTCGCTGTACGACGCGATCGGCCAGCCGAGAAAAATCACTGCTGTCCTTGAGTCGTCGGGGAGATCGTATCGTGACTTCGCGATACGCAGCGTCTTCTATGTGCACGAGAACTTCGGCGGTACGGTTCACAACCACGGTTCCCGGAGGAGCCGAGATCGTGTATTCGCCTTTGTAGCTTCCGTCGGTGACCTGCAAGAGGTCCGGGTTTCGGAGATCGACATTCCTGACGAACTCTTGCGGGTCAAGCGCCGCAATGCCGCTGCATCCGCCCAGTGGTATTGCCGCGAAGACGACGACGGCCGCGGCAGTGATCTTACGAATCAAGGCTCTCATGGCTCTTTCCTCCTGTGGCAAAAAAGCGCGCCAAAGTCTGCATTCGCCGGCGCGACTCGGAAGTCGAAAGCCCGTGGTGACGTCGAAGAACGTACTCCAGGCGGACGCCGCGAAATGCATAGCCGAATGCCTCGCCGGCTTGCTCGGGATCCTCAACTCTAGGCAAAAGACCGCGTGCGCACATCCAGCGAAACGCGAACCGGGTGAACTCGACCATCCGGTCCGTGACCTCCAAAGTCAACTGTGCGGCTTCGGCATTCACGAACTGCTCCTCCGAAATAATGACCCACGCATCAGCGATCAGTGGCCGGTCTGTGTGTGTCATGTACCAGTCGATCATTCCGTTCAAGACTTGCTCGGCGGACGAGCCCTCGAACTGCGCAAGCATTGCCTCTGCGTCCTCCGGCGGGCGCACAAGGACGCGAAATAACTCGAAGACTGCGCTGAGGATCGCGTCCTTGCCGGCGTAGTGGTTGTACAGCGAAGGTTTGCGAATACCGACCTCAGCTGCGATCAGGCTTAGAGGCGTGGTACTGTAGCCGTGCCGGGCGAAAAGGCGGATCGCCGCTTCGAGAATGGCCTGTTTGGTGCCTTGAGCGGGGATTGCTGCGTCATTCATTGAACTCTCTCCCTGTCTGTGCCGCGTGCGGTATCGATCAACGCGGCATCGACCGCTCTCAGGACCGCAATCTTGCTCCATGTCGCACCGCTTGTGGCATCCACATCGGTGCTCTGCTGTTTGATAACCTCGGTGGTCACGGCGCACAGTGTCTCACGCATTCTGCGTGGCCGAAGAATTTCGATCGTCTGTAGTCGACCATCGTTGAGCTCAACAGCCACCTCTGCGCGCCGGTACACGACAATCGTGCCGAACGGAGGTCGTACCCGGTGCGAACCGTGATAGACTCCGTCCGGTAGCCTGGAGATCTGCTCGGTATCCGCACGACTCTGCAAAGCTGTTGTTGTGGTGTCGGGCGTTGAGCCGCAGCCGACGGGGAGCAGGGTAGCGAGCAGAAGCACTCCGAGCGGTAGCACGCGGCTGGGCAGTGTGCTACCGCTTCTCCGGCGCGGCCGGCCTACGTCGTTGTGAGCGACAGGAACGTCTGTCATTTCTTGCCTCCATGTTCCATGGGATTTTTCTACGCGGCAACATCCCGCGCAGAACTAACTACCGGTAGTTAGTCTGTGGCCAAGTGTATACTACCGACCGGTAGTTAGTCAAGCGGAAAGTGTAGAAAGCACGGTGTTTGTGTTGAATTTCGAATGTCGCTCCATGGGAACCGGTCCGATTGCGTTATAGTGTTTCTGGTGGCGGTCCAGAACGCCGTCACTGTATCAGCATGAACAGCATGCGTATTTCGCAACCGGGGAGGGCCGGAGATGGAATTGGCACGAAGAGTCGGGCGTCTGTCGTCTGTTGGCCTTGCTTTTGTTGGTGTCGTGTATGGGTTCGTCGTTGTGCTCGGTATCATCGTCGTCGGTTTCGACGATCCCATCGTGGATCCAATCCTGGCCGTAATGGAGGCTCTCACACTCCTTTCGGCGCCACTGGTCGTTATCCTGATGGCTTCGATCTGCGTCACGGCTCCCCACGAGCGCAAGGTATTTGGGGTCATCGCCCTATCGTTCGGCATTATCATGGCAGGGCTCACCAGTGCAGTGCACTTCGTTGCTCTGACTGCCGGCCGCCAAATCGGCTACTTCGCTCTCGAATGGCCCTCCATTCCTTACGCGGTGGAACTGCTTGCATGGGATCTCTTCCTGGGACTCTCGCTGCTGTTTGCCGCGTTCGCCTTTCCCCGGGGCGGGATCCAAACCGTCGTCCGGTGGTCTCTATCAATTGCGGGAGGCTTAGCGCTAGTCGGTACGATCGGGCCCCTGCTGGGCGATATGACGCTCCAGCGCATCGGGATTCTTGGCTATGGTGTCGCTCTGCCGATCGCGTGCATAGTTCTCGCGAGGTTCTTTGGCTCGCAGAAGACGACATCTCCAGCGGGGGAATCCTGATGCCGTCGGAATGGCCGCGAGCAACGTCACGCCGGCAGGCGGGGCCGCAACACGATGACCACCAACAGCGCAATCAACGCCTCCACTCCAAACTCTATCGCCTGAGTGTAACCGCCTGGCTCGGAGAACGAGAAGAGCTCGCGCAACGTGTTTCCCAACCCGTGGTAGAGCACCGCGATGACGGCAAACCCGCCGACTGCGTCATAGAGGCGGCCGTAGACCAGTGATCCAACGAGTATCGAACTCATGAAGAACACAAAGCCGGTGGATTGCAGTCCCATGGTAGATTGATACGTGCCCGGGATGAGAAAGAGCGGCAGGTGCCAGAGCGCCCAAAACACCCCGATGATGAGACTTGCGATCACGGTGGAATGGCGCTCCCGCAGCGCCCTCTGAGCGTAGCCGCGCCAGCCCGGCTCTTCGATCACACCGGCGGCGAACCCGATCAACACGAAAGCCGTTGGCGGCGCGAACTCGGTAAGTTCAGCAACCGGCCGACCGAGCAGGAGCGATGCAACCAGCAGCGGACCGGCTGCGAGAAGGATGAGCAGCCCCCCGGTCACAACAAACCAGCGCGGCTTCACATTGGCCGGATTGAAGCAGTTGTTCAAAAACCCGCCGACCCCGTCATCCCAATAGCCAAACGCCACCATGCCGCAGGCAACCAGAAGCGGGGTAATGAAACCCGCGGCGGTCAAGATGACGTTTGGAAACGCAAGCCACCCCTGACCGGTAGCGGCGGCCGAAAACCAGAACACCCAGGCGAGCAGGACCGTGATCACGAGGAAGGTATACGGTCGGTACCTGCTTCCCGTTCTTGCAGCGAAGGTGCGGGCTCGAGCCATGGCTGCATTGTAGGCCTGTGAGTGGCTCGGGTTCAAGCGCCGCACGAAGTGTACCCAGCTGGCCGACCTGGAACAAGGGTGTTTCCAGGATAGAGCCGAAAGGCGACGTTGCGGTG
>PWMO01000052.1 GCA_003558175.1 Spirochaetaceae bacterium | reverse complement strand
TGTGGTACCTGGCCACCACCGTGCCCGGCATCTACACCGCTGCGGTCAGCGCGCTGCTCGCGGCGCTGGTACTGGCGCTGCTCGTACGCCGTTATCTGCGCTTGCTTGATGCGGTACGCCGGGGCGAGTATACGCGCCGCCATCTGCTGCGCCGCGCGCAGGCGGTAGCGGTTGTGCTGGGGGTGATCGTGCTTGCCTACGTAGCTGCGCTGCTCCTGGCCCGCGGAAGGATTGCCGCCGCCGGAGTGACATCGGTCGTGCTGCTGATAGCAATCGGCCTGCCTGCCGGCCGTCTGAGTGGGAGAGATGCGGACTCGGCGTAGAATCCTGGCGTGTGCGGTAATAGGGTTCAGCATTCTGGGCATCTCCCGCCTGGAGGCGGACGAGGGGGCCTACCCGCTGATCGAACGCGCCGCCATGTCCGACGGGCGATACCGGCAACATCAGGAGTCCGTGCGAGAGTTCTACGTTGCTTCGCGCGCCAATCGAGAGCTGCCACCGCTGATGCTGTTCCGCTACCGCCCTTCCGAGAACGACACGCTCATCACCGTGGCATCGCGGTTCACCCTTCCGTACAGCAGCCTCGCCACGCTGAACCGCATACCACACGCTGAAATCCCGGCGGACGTCGACTACCTGTTGCTGCCGTCGGTCCCCGGACTGTTTGTTCCCGAGACACCCCACAATGACCTTGAACGGCTGATGCACGAGTTGCGGATCGACGGCGTAGGCGTGGATCGCGCTCCCGATTCGATTGTTGTGACCGTGCGCAACGAAACGCTCCGATTCCGGTTTTATCCTGGAGATGATTTCGACCGGGTTGAACGACTGGCGTTTCTCAATATCCTGTTCAGGCGACCGGTGCAGAACATCAGAATTTCCTCTCCATACGGATACCGTGACAGCCCCTTTGGAGGGCCGCGCGGATTCCATTCCGGTGTCGATTTTGCCGCGCCGCTGGGCACCTCTGTCTACGCGGCTCGCGACGGCAGCGTCGTGGAAGCCGGTTTTGACCCGGTGTTCGGCAACTTCGTCCTGCTGCGGCATCACGGCGGTTTTGAGACGTTCTATGGTCACCTGCACGAGACCTTCGTCCGGTTGAATGAGACGGTCAGTTCGGGTATGATGATCGGCACTGTGGGGAATTCCGGGCTGTCGACCGGCCCGCACCTGCACTTCGAGATTCGATTGCACGGAGAGACTCGGGATCCCGCGCTACACATGCCGGGACTAAGACGATGAAACGGTTTCTGACTGTTCCAATTGCCGTCGGCTTCCTCATCGCCCTCGCACCGCTGTCGGTTTGCGCTGAACAGATCCGTGGGCAGGTAACGGTTGCCGCGGCTCCGGCTGCAGTCACCGACTCCTACCGTGCAGAAATCAGCATGGAGCAGATCACCATTCTGCCACTCACCGGCGATCCGCGCTTTCTCGACGGCCTGCGCCTTGAAATCCAGGTGCCGGCAGCCGCGCGGATGAATCCAGGTGCGCTGGGGTTCTACCTCTACAGCAGCGTCAGCCCGGCGCCGGAAGATCGCGTAATGACCCTCACCGGGCACCGGCTCCTCTTTCTGCCGATGCCCAACGCGGCACGTTTCTTTGTGACCATTCCACTGAGCGAGCCACACGCATTTCGTGCCACTGCGGACACGCATGTCACCCCGGCGGTCGCGCCGGAAGCGTTCCCGCTCGCGGTCGCCCTTGTCCCCATCACCAAGGGCATCACCCAGGCAACCGCTCGTTCACAGTTTTCACTGCAAATTGAACCAATTGTCCCGGACATTGGCGCCGTCAAGTTGATCGTGCGCACTCCCGACGGTGAGGTAGTCGACCCGGAAGCGGCGGAACAAAGGGAGTTTACTTTGCACCTCAACGGCGATACAATTGAATATGAACACGGTGAGTTGGTTCTCAGGTCCGGGCTGTATCGGATCGGACTGGAGTCAGAGAAGTATGAGCACGAGCAGCTCACGTTTGGTGTCGAACGGGGCCGCGCGGCGAAGGTGGTGTTCACTCTGCGCGAGCCGCAGTCGGTTATCCGGTTTGAAGCCCCAGAGGGGGCCGAGCTGTTTGTGAATGGAGAGTCGGTGGCGCACTACAACGGAGAGTTCACACTGCCACCGGGCGAGCATACGGTGCTGTTTCGCGTCGGAGACTACGCGGTCAGTCGTCGGCTGCTGGTCGAGCCGCGCAAGAGTTATCAGATTTCGCTCGGGCTCGATATTTTGATCGAAGAAAACTAAATAAATTTCGTCGCGAGACGATAATTGGATTGTCGGTCACGGGTATAGTTCCCCTCCCAGTTTACTATATCGTACCGATGATCACTTGGGCCGGTTCTGCAGAGCCGGCCCTCTTTTTTTCTGCAGACAGCTTTGTTCTCTGCAAACAACTCTGCCGTGTCAAATTTGGCTGCGATCCAGGTATGCCGCAATCAACGGGGCCCGCAGTCGCCCACCACAGTCGCCCACCGCGACAGTCGCCCACCGCGGCAGTTCGCCTGCCGACCGCACGCATTCGGTCGGCAGTCCGGGCGCCCAGGTAGGTCCAGACTTGACAAACCAATAGCCGTTCCGTACCCTCTCCGTATATGGTGTTACACAAAAGGCGGCGTGTCACGCTCTACGTATCTCTTGCGTTCACGGCGCTGTTGGCGGTGGGAATAGGGGTAACCACCGGTCTTGCTCTGGCTTCGGTTCGCAACACGCCCAATATCGACACGTACGGTTCCCAGGACGCTGCACTCCCGTCTCAGGTGCTGGACCGCCACGGACGGCTGGTGACCCAGTTCTTCTCCGAGGAGCGCCGTGAGCTGATCGCCATTGACGATCTGCCCAAGCACCTCATCTACGCTCTGATAACCAGGGAAGACAACCAGTTCTTCGACCACAGCGGTTTCAGTGTTGTCGGCACCACCCGCGCCGCGTTCAACCTGCTCACCAGGCGGTACGTATCGGGCGGCAGTACCATTACTCAGCAGCTCGCGGGTCACCTGTATGCGGACCGACGCGAGTTCTCCATAATGCGCAAACTGCGAGAACTCTGGTGGGCCTTCCAGATTGAGCGCCACTGGACAAAGCACGAGATCCTCGAGCGCTATCTCAACACAATGTACTTTGGTCACGGGAATTACGGTGTTGAGGCGGCATCACAGTACTTTTTTGGCCACTCGGCGCGCGATCTCACGGTTGCCGAGTCGGTCATGCTGGTCATTCAGCTTGCCAATCCATCATTATACTCTCCAATCCGCCGCCCGAACGAGGCGCGTACCATGCAGCGGCGTATCCTCGACCAGATGGTCAATCTTCGCTACGCAACCGCCGAAGAAGCAGACTACAGTTTTGCCGAGTATTGGGCTGGATATGACTTCACACGGTCCAGCACGTCAACAGC
>PWMO01000086.1 GCA_003558175.1 Spirochaetaceae bacterium | reverse complement strand
GCAATACCGACCGCAAACGCGTAGTACGTTGAGGTCTCCCGTGCGCTCTTCAGCGCGATGTTGGTTTGAGCGAAAGCATGCCCGCTGAGGACGACAGCGATCGCTGCTACTGCGATGAGTTTTTTCACCTTCGGTCTCCTGTAGTAGAATTGATTAATATTCATTAGATTTGCATGGGTATTCCGGCTTGTCAAGCGTCGATCAGGCGCGTACCTTTACGCTGAGGCGTTGTCCCTGCGGGCGCGCGTGTGCACCCGACGCGGAAAATCAGGAACAGAGAATGGAACAGGCAGGATCAGCAGCACCGGTTCGCGAGTATCGTATCGCAGGGATGGACTGCGCCGACTGTGCGCGCCACGTCCGTTCGGCTATCGCGGCGGTTCCCGGGGTTGAAGGGTGCGACGTCTTTCTGACGTCTGAGCGCGCGGTGGTGCGGGGTGCGCTTCTTGACGAGAATACGGATGCCGCAGTGCAGCGGGCCGTGCACCGCGCCGGGTATGAGGTGGTATCCGGGGAAGAGCAGAGCGGTCTGACCGCGGCGCGTCGCGCCTCGCGGCGGGTACTGGTTACTCTGGGGGTGGTGTCGGTCATCGTGCTGGCACTGGTGGTTTTCGGTGAGTGGCTGGGGCTGCTGGACGGACTGACGGACCGGGTTCCCTGGTATCTCGCGGCGGCACTCACGCTGCTCATCGGACGCCGCCCGTTGCTGCAGGTTATTCGCAGCGCGCTGCGCGGCAAGGTGATCTCGCACACGCTGATGACCGTTGGCGCGATTGCCGCGGCGCTGGCCGGACAGTGGTCGACGGCGTTGGTTGTGGTGGTCTTCATGCGGGTGGGCGCCTACACGGAATCCATGACCAGCGACAAGAGCCGCCGCGCGCTGAAGCAGCTCGGGGAGATGGCTCCGCAAACGGCCCGGCTTGTCACTGACGGACTCGAGCGCGTTGTGGCCGTGGGCGAGGTCTCAATCGGCGACCTGGTGCTGGTGCGGCCGGGAGAAGCGGTTCCGGTTGACGGTGTGGTCACTTCCGGCTCGGCTTACATCAATCAGGCGGCAATTACCGGGGAGGCAGCCCCGGCGGAGGCACGCGAAGGGCAAGAGCTGTTTGCTGCTTCGTACGTTTCCGGAGGTGCGGTCACCCTGCGCGCTACCGCGGTGGGTGACGACACTACCTTTGCGGCGATCGTGCGCCTGGTGCTCGAGGCCGAAGCGAACCGGGGCGAAGTCGAGCGCATTGCCGACCGTTTCTCCGGATACTACCTTCCGCTGGTGGCGCTCATCGCGGCGATGACCTGGGTCATGGGCGGCAGCCTGCAAGCCACAATCGCGGTGCTCGTGGTCGCCTGCTCGTGCTCGTTTGCACTCGCAACGCCAATCGCAATGGCCGCATCGGTAGGGTCGGCCGCGCACGCCGGCGTGCTCATCAAGGGCGGTCGCTACATAGAGGCACTGCAGCGGGTCACGGTGCTGCTGGTGGACAAGACCGGCACCCTCACCACCGGTACTCCGCATATCAGCGACATCGTGCCGGCAGCATCAGCGGCGGTCGGTGAGCGTGAGCTGCTGCAGCTGGCAGCCGCCGTGGAGCAGAACTCCGAGCATCCGTTGGCTGAGGCGGTGCGCCGGGCGGCGTTCGATCGCGGGATCACGGCACCGCCGGCTGAGCAGTTCAGCGCCGAAGCAGGGGTAGGCGTCACGGCGCTGGTTGACGGGGCCACGGTGACTGTTGGCCGCTTGACGGATTCGGACCGGCGGGACGACCCGGCCCTTGCTCACCAGGCGGAAAAACTCATGGGTGAAGGCAAGAGCGTTCTGGCGCTGAGGCGCAACGGAATCCTGCTTGGCGTAATGGCGGCGGCCGATACGCTGCGCCCGGCACTTGCTGACGCCCTGGCGCGTGTCAGGGAAGGAGGTGTGCCGCGAGTCATGCTGATAAGCGGCGACAACGAAGGCTCGGTGGCGAGCATTGCTCGCACGCTCGGCATCGAATACCGTGCCAACCTGCTGCCGCACGAGAAGACCGAAGTCGTCCGCGATCTACAGCTCGGTGGTGAACGCGTTGCCATGATTGGTGACGGAGTCAACGACGCTCCGGCGCTCGCCCAGGCCGACGTGGGAATTGCGATGGGAGCGGCGGGTACCGACGTGGCGATCGAGGCCGCGCACGTTGCCCTGATGAACGATGACTGGCGGACGGTGCCGCTGCTGTTTGCCGTTTCTCACCGAACGATGCGAGTGGTGAAAATGAACATCGGGTTTACCGCGCTCTACAACCTGGCCGGGTTGTCACTGGCCGCACTGGGCATGCTACCGCCGGTGGTTGCCGCTGCCCTGCAGAGCGTCCCGGACCTTGGGATCCTGGCAAACTCGTCGCGACTGTTGCGCCTGCCGAGATCGGGCATATCCAAAGACAAGAAAACCGGCTGATACGAGTGACACTACTGCAACGGGTTGCACGGGTGACACGACTCACGCAGGTGACAGGGACGGTATGGAAAACAGTGCTGACACAGCAGGGTTGATTCGTTGCGCCGTCGTGGGACTTGGCAGGATCGGGTCGCTGCTTGAAGCAGACCCGCTGCGGGAAAAGCCGTGCACTCACGCCGGAGCCATTGCCGACAACGCGGAGTGCACGCTTGTGGGAGGATGCGACATCGATCCTGAACGCCGCACCCTCTTCGCCGAGCGCTGGTCCGTTGACGCGGTGTATGCCGACCTCGATGAGCTGCTGCAACAGACTCAGCCGCAGATACTGTGCGTTGCTACCCATCCCGACAGTCACCGTACCTGCGTGGAGAAGGCGGCGCTTCACCGTGTACCGGTTGTCGTCTGTGAGAAACCGCTTGCCGACACGCTGCGCAACGCGCGCGCCATCGCCAGGCTGCACCGCAAGCGCCGCGTCACCGTGGTCACCAATCACGAGCGGCGCTACTCCGTAGACTACCAGCAGGTGCGCGACGCGATAGTTGATCGGCGATTCGGCAGGCTGATTGCGGTTCGCGGTACGCTCTGCTTCGGCAGGAACCAGCGGCATGACCGCGTTTTGTTGCATGACGGTACCCACATGGTGGACGTGATCAATTACCTGCTGCAGAGCACGCTCAAGATCAGAGGCAGATTCGGGCGCATGCGCTCGCGCCGCGGTTCAGCCTTTCTCTATGCGGTAGCCGGGCGAGTGCCGGTTATCATCGAGGTGGGATCGGAGCGCGACCACCTGCTGTTCGAGATTGAGCTCAGTTTTGAGCGCGGCCGTATCCGGGTTGGAAACGGCGTATACGCCGTCGAGCAGAGCGTTGAAAGCCCCTACTACGAGGGGTATCGTTCGCTGCAGCCCGTCGACCAACTGCCAATTGCCCGCACCGGCTACTTCTCCGGCATGCTGGCCGCCGCAGTG
>PWMO01000317.1 GCA_003558175.1 Spirochaetaceae bacterium | reverse complement strand
GGTCGATCCCGCGCGCCGCGATGAGATCCAGCAACGGGTAGACCGCGTCTATCCGGCGCGGCATCCGGACTTTCGTGACGTGTACCGCGTTTTCTTCTCCAGTACCGCCGACGGGGCACGGGTGGAGCTGCTGTGACCGCGGTTATTCTCGCCGCCGGGTACGCAACCAGGCTCTACCCGCTGACGCGCGATATCGCCAAGCCGCTGCTCGATGTGGCCGGGCGTACCATCCTCGACCGCATACTGGATAACGCTCTGCGCGTTCCCGAACTGGACTCCGTTGTGATTGTCACCAACGCGCGTTTCCACCGGCAGTTTCTGGACTGGGCGGTTGCCCGGGAAAACGAAGTGCCGATCACCGTCCTCAACGACGGATCCACCGACAACGAGAACCGGTTGGGTGCTCTGGCCGACCTGCAGTTTGCCGTGCTGCAGCAACGGATCAACGAGCACGCGCTGGTTATTGCAGGTGACAATTTGTTTGATTTCGAGCTTGCCGATTTTGTGCAATTTGCGCGCTCGGTCAATACCGACTGTATCGCCGTAGGGCATATTGCCGACGACGCACAACTGCGCCGCACCGGCGTGGCAGAGATCGATGCGGCCGGCCGGGTACTGTCATTTGAAGAAAAGCCCCGGCACCCCAGATCGTCCTGGGGTGCGCCGCCGCTCTATTACTATCGGGCGGACACGCTGCGCGATGTGCTGGACGGGTTTCTGCGCTCGGGGGCGAGCGCAGACGCGCCGGGTGCCTTCGTGCCGCACCTCGTTGCCCACGGGACGGTGCACGCGTTTCGGTTCTCCGGTGCGCGGCACGACATCGGCACGCTTGAGAGCTACCAGGCCGTTCAGGAACTGTTTGCCTCGCGTGAGTCGCGGGTGAGTCGCGTGAGTCGCGGGTGACGGGCTGATCCGCAGGGCGGAACCGCACGGTCGTCCGGTAGCACACGCTTCGTCGTGCTACAGCATCGAGCGGATGCCCAGTTCGTTCTGCAGCCTGAGCACGGTTTCGTACTTCTTGAGTATTGAGATAACCTCGGGTGGCGACTGAGCGGCCAGTAGCGCCTGGGTCACCTTGCGGTGACGCAGCAGACGAGCCAGTCCGGAGAGCATTTCGAGGTATCGGTCGCGCTCGTTCTGCGGAGCCAGAATCAAGAAAATGAGATGAACCGGGCGGCGCACGATGGGCGAGGCAAACTCCAGCCCATGCACCGAGCGCCCAACGGCCAGCACGGGGTCGCGCACTTCGTCGGTCAGCAGGTGAGGCAGTGCGACACCGTGGCCCACGCTCGTGCTCATCTGCTGTTCACGACAAGCCAGATCGGTTGAGATCTGTTCAGGGTCCTTTAAGATGCCGCGCTGATGCAGCAATGTTGTCAGTGCCCGCAGCGCTTGGTCGCGGTTTTCGACCGTCAGGTCCAGTGCGATCAGCGATTCATCAAGGTACCTGGTCTCGACCGAACCGGGAGGCGCATCCCTTCTGCCGTCATCGATCAGGGCCGCGTCGTCCTCCAGGATGCCGCGCCGCTTCTGGTACGCGGGCACGCTGATCATCGGCGGGCGCTCCTTGCCGTAGACCTCCTGTACGTCGTGCAGGTAGGCGTTGCCTTCGCGCTTGATCACGTGCAACCTGTGGCCGAGCCCTTCCAGCAGGGCGAGCTTGCCCACCTGCTCCGAGCGGGTCATCAGCACCGACAGGATGGCGTACGACATCCTGCGCAGGCTCTCGATATCCTGGTTGCGGTGAATGCGCAGGTCCATGTCCACCTGGGCTATGGTTTGAATTCCAAACCGCTGTTCGATGTCGATCAGCAGTCCCACCTCTACGCCGTAGCCGGTGAAAAACGGCACGCGCTCGAGCAGAGACCTCCGCCCGGCGTACTCTCCGGAGAGCGGCTGCGCGAGCATGGAGAGGTCGGGGAACAGCAGACTCAGAAAGGGCCGTACCAGCAGTTCCGTGACTCTGCCGCCGCCGGGAACCATGCGGCGGCCGACCTTGATCGGGCGGCGGTAGAACGCCTTGACGTAGCCGATCTCGGAGTTGGTCAGAAGCGGTCCTACCAGCCCGTATACAAAGCGCGGATGAATATTGCGGATATCGGCGTCAACCCAGACGATGATGTCTCCGCTGAAGAAGTAGAGCGTCTTCCAGAGGTTCTCGCCCTTGCCCTTGAGCGGCCCCATCTCCTGCAGGCAGTCGTCGGCCCAGAACACGGTTGCCCCGGCCGACCGTGCGATCTCACGAGTACGGTCGGTAGAGCCGCTGTCGACAATTCCGATTTCATCCACCAGCGGCTGTTGATCGATGAGCGCCTGCTTCAGGACCTTGATCTCGTGACCGATGGTCTTCTCTTCGTTCAGCGTCGGGAAGCAGAGGCTGATGGTCAGACCCTGTTCGCGTTTCAGGCGTACCAGCTCCGCAACGTCACTGAAGTCAGAGTGATGATAGGTTCTGTCTTCCAGCCACTGATCAAGATCCATAATCCGTTGCCGTTACCACAACGTTACAACACCACCAGCGCAACGAATACCGGGCCAAAGATCACGGCGATCTTTCCGACCAGCTTGATGAGGATATTGAGCGATGGTCCGGCGGTGTCCTTAAACGGGTCACCCACGGTATCCCCGATCACCGCTGCCTTGTGCGCCTCGCCACCCTTACCGCCAAACTTGCCGGCTTCGATGTACTTCTTGGCGTTGTCCCAGGCTCCGCCTGAGTTTGCCATCATTACCGCGAGCAGGAACCCGGTCAGCAGCGCTCCCACCAGCAGTCCCGTAACCGCCTCCGGACCCAGTGTAAATCCCAGCAGCAGCGGCACCGCAATCACGATGATCCCCGGTACGAGCATTGCACGCAGAGCACGGCGGGTGGCAATGTCGACGCACTTCACGTAATCAGGCTTTGCGCGCCCCTCGAGCAGGCCGTCAATCTCCGCAAACTGACGCCGTACTTCCGTCACCACGTCAAACGACCCGTGGCTGACGCCGCTGATCGCCAGCGAGCTGAAGACAAACGGCAGCATGCCGCCAACCAGGACACCGGCGATGACGGTGACGTTGCGCAGGTCGGCACCGGGAATGCCGGTTACCTCAAAGTAGGTAGCGATCCAGGCCAGCGCCGCGAGTCCGGCGGACGCCACCGAAAAGCCCTTTCCGAGCGCTGCGGTGGTATTGCCTACCGCGTCGAGTGCCTCACAGCGCTCACGCACGTTGGGACCAAGCCCCGCCATTTCGGCAATTCCGGCCGCGTTGTCCGCTATGGGCCCGTAGCAGTCCATAGACAGCAGCATTCCGAGGTTTATCAGCATTCCCATCGCCGCCAGTGCAATGCCGAACAGGCCCCCTAATGCGTAGGCGGTTACGGTGGCGAGCATCACCAGGATGATCGGCAGTACCGTACT
>PWMO01000425.1 GCA_003558175.1 Spirochaetaceae bacterium | reverse complement strand
GATGCGGCCAGACTTAAGGCTCCGATTCTGCCGCAGAAGAAGCGCTATCTTGCTGCGTTGGGGTTCCTCGGCTTTCTCGGGGCTCTGGGAAGTGCGCGCCCCCAACTCGCCGGTCTGGCGTTCCTGGCCTTCTTGTCTTTCTCGGCGATTGGACCCAAGGGTACACAGTAGAGAGCGTAGCGCGGAATCGCGCGGCCGCACGATCGCAGACTGGAGCACGGCGTCTTGGGTGCTTGCCGATAAACCGCCCCTCTCGCAAATGTCGCACTGCGGGAGGGGAGGGGTGGTTCGGCGTTGTTCGCGACAGTAGCTTGAGAGTCGATTCATGTGTCTGCATCGGAACGATCACGAACCAGCATCCGATACCGGGACGATCACAATCGGGAGGCTGGCAACAATCCTGGGTGCACACCCCAACACCCTACGCTGGTATGAGACTGCAGGATATCTTCCCTCGGTCCCACGGACGCCCGGCGGATACCGACAATACTGCCCACAGCTGGTTCGGCTCGCTCGGGTTGTCCGTGAGAGTCAGCCCCTGCTACGCATGTGTGGGCCGATCCGTCGAGCAGCCCTCGCGTATCTAAAGGCTTGCCGAGAAGATTGCGTCGCGCGAACGCGGGAGCTCCAGCACAAGTCTTGTGCGTCCGAAATCCCCCACGCAGATCCGCTCCAGTGCCTTGACGAACTTGGCGTGCTGTTGTGCGAAGAACGTCGTCTGGCTTTGGATGCCCTGAAGGCGCTGGACCGGTTTCGGCACAGGCAAAGCATAGAGTACCGTGGCTGCGGCATAAGCGAAAAGGAGACGCTGCATCGCGGTGTGCTCCGATACATCGGCCAAATCGTCGCGCGTACCGGCCTTACCCGGGACCAGATCATTAACTGGGAGCGAGACGGTCTGTGCCATTACCCTCGCAGTCCGGCCGGGTACCGCCTCTTTGGCGTCGAGGAAGTCGACCGGCTTCTGATAATCCGCAGTTGCCGCACTGCCGGGTACAGTGCTACTGCCATACGGCGTTTGTTGCACGCTATCGACCGCGCACCGCAATCGCTCCGCAGGTCCACGCTAAGAGCTATCGCCGATACCCCGGCCGAGTACGAGACCGCGCTCTTCGCAACTTTTCCTACTGACACCCTTCCCGCTACTCTCGAGAGGCTTATCGCTCTCACCGAGCGACTGAAAGCAACGCTCGGCGATTCGGGCCCAGAGCAGCGCAAACCCTCCAACTAAACACCAGGGTTGTATCCTGTCGGTATTGAATCGCAGGAGGAATACATGAGCGAAACTGAGATCGTGCGGGCGAGGGGAATCACTAAGCGCTACCCTCAGGGAACTCGGGCACTTGAATCGGTAGATCTGGTGATCCACCAGAAAGCCCGCTTCGTGCTGCTCGGACCCAACGGAGCGGGGAAATCGACTCTGATCAGGATTCTCAGCTCACTTTCGCGGGCTGACAGCGGTCAGTGCCGCGTGTGCGGGCTGGACCCGCTCCGGGACGAGCGGCAACTGATGGAGAGGATTGGAGTTGTGACTCAAGATAACGATCTGGACCCACACGCAACTGGCGAGGATTTGCTCCGCTTCCAGTGCAGACTCTTTGGAATGGACCGGGGGTCGAGCACGCACCGTGCGCAGGAATTGATGGAGTTGTTCGATCTATCGGAGCACGCACGCAAGTGGGTCAAAACACTCTCCGGAGGCAACCAGCGCAAACTTCACTGTGCGCTCGCTCTGGTTCACCGGCCCCAGCTGCTGTTCCTGGACGAACCAACCGTGGGAATGGACCCCGAAGTGCGGGCCCGGTTCTGGGAGTCCATTCGCCGGATTAATCATGAGGAGTGCACTACCCTTGTTCTAACCACCCAGTACCTTGAAGAAGCGGAGCGACACGCCGACCAGCTTGCGCTTCTGCAGGCGGGACGAATTGCCTTTCGGGGCACACCCGCATCCTTCCTGCGTCTGTACGACAGGCCGAACAACGGCACTATCGGCCGGTCTTCTCTGGAACAGGGATACCTTGCTTACCTTGGGGAGGTGAACCATGCTGCTCGTTGAGCGAGCCATCCTGCGGACGCTCCGGCGTCCGGCGGCGCCATTGGGCGGGCTTGGAATGAGCCTGTTCTTTCTGGCGGTCTATTCGGCAGGGATCGGTGGGGTCGGTTTTCTGCCGCAGTTCGGCGACGGCGGCTACCTGGCTTTTCTCTTCCCAATGAGCCTTGTCTCATTGGCCATGGGATCTGCTGCCGGAGCGGGACAATCGCTATATGACGACATGGTCTCGGGCTACTTCCGTCGCCTTTATCTCAGCCCGCTACATCGATGGACCTTCGTTGCGGCACCTATCGCAGCCGACGCCGTTGCGACCGGATTGGGCTCGCTCGGGATCCTCGCCGCCGGGCTTCTGTTTGGGGTTCCCGTCCGGTTTGGAGCGATGTCGGTGTTGGGTTTGCTGCTGCTGTCGCTGCTCTGGGGCGTGACCCTATCCGCCTTCTCAGCTGGAGTCATGATTCGCACCGGACGTCCCGAGGGGGCTCGAATTGTGACATCCACGGTGTTTCCGCTGGTCTTCCTGTCTACAACCTTCATGCCGCGAGAGTTGATTACCGCGCACTGGCTGCGAGCAGTCTCGTGGGCGAACCCCGTCACTTATCTTCTGGAGGGCATGCGCTACCTCTTGGCCGGCACTGCGCCGGCAGAGTACCTGCTGATTGGGCTGGCGTTCTCGTTCGCGTCCGCCGGTGCCGCGCTGGCATACGCCCTGACCGGCACTCGGAGGGTTCTCGTGTGACCGCTATTCTCGCAGCAGCCAACCGAGCGAGATACCACCGTACAGCCCGGCATTGCTTCCGAACTCCGTTCCACCGCTGTTGCGAAAGCGAGGTCCGGCAACACATCCGGCGCCGACGTACGGCTCGAGCAAGAGCCGACCTGCCCCCGGCAGAAAACGGTATCCTACCTCAACAGTCGGGCCGAGCACCACGGCGGTAATCGAATCAGCGCCGTCCATATCAAACCATGCGGCGGTGGCACCGGCAGCTGCATACCATCCATCCGCTGTGGATTGATCGCCACCGAGTGCGCGGCGCGCGAGGGTCGCGACCGACACCTGGCGGTATGCCGCGCCTTCGGCCCGGCTCCAGACCACGGCGGCTCTGCAGTGGACGGACCAGCGCGAAGAGTGCGGCCACACAACCCCGATGCTGAGCTGTGGATTGTCAACCGCTACGCCATACACCAGTTCTGGCACCTGAGTCTGCACTGCAACTCGCTCGGAAGCCCCTACTTGACCGCAGAGCACCAATGCCAGAAGCACGGAAAAGATCACCAGCCTGTTTCCTCCGCCTGTTCGAAACCGCTTCATCTGTCCACCGCCTTCTCGATCGCCTTAAGAACGGCCAGACTG
>PWMO01000354.1 GCA_003558175.1 Spirochaetaceae bacterium | reverse complement strand
GGGCTCGTCCTCGACCGAATGATCCGCGTCGTTGAAGCACTGGTGGTCCCGTGGAAGGAGGAATGAAATGCAGACAAGACGTGCAAACGCGGCAGCGCTGCCTGTCCGGAACACCGTTCCGGGCACGGCTCCGGGCATGATCATGGCCATGGTCATGCTCATGGTCATGACCGCCGGCGTGACAACTCACCTGCCTGCCGCCGGCCGCTCAGAGGATACGGGTGACCGCACCGCCGGAGAATTGACGCGTGTGGTCATCGGCTACCAGGCCATTCCTAACGGCGAGCTGGTGGCCAAGCAGCTCGGCTGGCACGAAGATACGCTCGGAGCGCCGGTGCGCTGGATCCAATTCAACTCCGGCAGTGAACTCAACGCCGCGGTGGCCGCCGGCTCGGTGGATCTGGGGTTGGGCGGCAGCTCAACGACGGTTGTCGCCATAGCTCAGGGTGTTCCGGCACGGGTGATCTGGATTCACAACGTCATCGGCGAGAACGAGGCGCTGGTGGTTCGCAACGGTTCCGGCATCCGTAGCGTGAGCGACCTGGACGGAAAGACGGTTGCCGCTCCCTTTGGCGCTACAACGCATTATCATCTGCTCACGGCCATGGATCTCGCGGGAGTCGATCCTGCCGAGGTCCGGATCCTCGACATGCCGCCTACGGAGATGCTGGCCGCCTGGACGCGCGGCGATATCGACGCCGGCTTCGTCTGGGAACCGACGCTTGCCGCAATGCTGGACTCCGGTGGCCGGGTGCTGATCTCAAGCGGCGAACTGGCGGCACAAGGGTTTCTGACCGGCGATATCGGGATAGCGCGCAACGGCTTCGCAGAGCGGCATCCGGACGTTGTGGTGCAGTACGTGCGCAATCAGATTCGCGCCGTCGAACTCATCCGCAGCGACCCGCGCCGCGCGGCCGCCGCCATAGCGGCAGAGTTGTCGCTCGAGGCCGAGGAGGCTCGGCGTCAGATGGACAGTCTTATCTTCCTGGACGCAAGCGAGCAGCTCTCGGCCGACTTCCTGGGTAGCAGCGAGGCACCCGGCAGTCTGGTGGAAGTCTTTCTGGAGACCGGCAGGTTCCTGGCCGAACAGGACACCATCAGTTCCGCACCCAATCGCTCCCGTGTTGTCGACTTTCTGGCACCGCGGTTCATCGAAGAGGCCCTGCGAAAGGAGGCGCAATGAGGCGCAATGATTGACGCCCCGGTGTTGGAAGCTCGCGCAGTCAAGCACGGATACCGCCGGGAGCCCGCGCGAGCACTGTTTCGCAGCCGATCCGCGCGGCGGCATCAGCCGCGCCGGATCCAGGTGATCGACCGACTGGACCTGAGCGTGAATAAAGGAGACTTCATCTCTCTGGTAGGGCCCTCCGGCTGCGGCAAGACCACACTGTTGCGCATTCTCGCCGGTCTCATTACGCCGGACGGCGGCGTTGTGCTGGACCGCGGCATGCCCGTTGCCGCGCCCGATCACCGTCGCAGCCTGGTGTTTCAGCACCCGCATCTCTTCCCGTGGCTGACCGTAGAGCAGAACATCGCGTTCGGGCCTCGCAACCGGCACGTCCCACGAGATGAGTATCAGCCGGTTGTGGAACAGCTCCTCCGGCTCGTTCAGCTGGAGGAGTTCCGCACCGCTTTGCCGCATCAACTCTCCGGCGGCATGCGGCAACGGGTCTCACTCGCCCGCGGATTGGCGAACGGGCCCCACATTCTGCTGCTGGACGAGCCACTTGGCGCGCTGGACGCGCTGACACGCGAACAGATGCAGGACGAACTGCGCACCATCTGGACGCAGACCGGCTGCACCATCGTACTGGTTACGCATAGCGTTGAAGAAGCGCTCTATCTCTCCAATCGGGTCGTTGTGCTCTCGCAGAGGCCCATGCGCATTGTAACCGAGCTCACGGTGGGGTTCAGCAGAAACGGGAGCAGCGCTCGCGGCCGCGAAGTCAAGACCAGTGGTGAGTTCCTCGACTTACGCGAGCAAGTCATCGAGCACATCTGGACGGGGTGATGCAGACCATATCAGTGCGCGCTCTCTTCACAGAAAAAGCGCCGCGGATGGCTGGACGCATCCCCGCTCCCTGTTACCGACTGCTGGAACGGCTGGCACACACGCGGGAACTGAACCGCTACGTCCACTACTGCAGGTCGCTGTCGCCGCGCGAGGCGCTGGCGGTCGCAATTAGTCGGCTGCGCCTGCGGTACCGGGTACACACCGCATCCGAATGGAGCGGTGCACGCGAAACCGCCCGCGCCGACGCGGCGCTTCCGCAAGACTCGAAAATCACGGTGGTCGCCAACCACCCGCTGGGTGGGGCCGACGCGCTTGTGATGCTCGACCTGCTCACACGGCGCTACGGGCAGGCACACGTGCCGGCCAACGACCTGGTTCACGTGATTGGCCCGCTTGCGCCATACTTCGTGCCGGTCAACAAGCACGGCTCCAACCAAACCAACAGCCGCCGGCTGAATGAGCTGTTTTCGTCTGATGCGCCGGCGCTGGTATTCCCTGCCGGGCGCACCGGCCGTCCGGCCGCTGGAAGGCTTGCAGCACGCAGAATCATCGACTTCCCGTGGACAAAGACCTTCGTCACCCGGTCACGGCGCAACGGGCGGACCATCGTGCCGGTCTACATTGACGGTCGCAACTCGCTGCGCTTCTACCTCGTAGCGTGGCTGCGCACGCGGCTGGCTATCAAGGCCAACCTGGAAATGCTCTTGCTTGTCGACGAGCTCGCTCGCTGTCGCGGGACTACGCTGGACCTTGTGATGGGCTCTCCCATTGACGCCGAGCTGCTCGATCCGAGGCGTGGCGACCATCAGTGGGCAGCGGACCTGCGCGCGTACGTGCACGCCCTCGGAGACGGCCGGCGCGAAGACTTCTTCAGCTGGCTCAGGGAACGGCGCGGCGAACACGGTCACGAGCATGGTCAGAACAGAGTCAGGGAGGTACGATCATGACGAACAAGAACGGATGGAAGGAGCTGGCAGCTCCCGAGGAGCCGCGGAAACTGGAGCAGGAACTTTCACCCGAGACCCGAATTGGTCACTTCATGGGATTATCGCTGCATATCCTGCACGGCTGGGAACGCCCGGCCTGCATGGCCGAAATTGGAAGAATCAGAGAGCGCGAGTTTCGCTCGGTCGGTGCCGGACGCAACGTGAGCCGTGACATAGACCCGCTCGACACGACACCCGGCTCGTACCGGCAATTGATCGCCTGGGATCCACAGAATCGAGAACTGGTTTCCATGTATCGCTATACCGACACCGCACGGGTGATCCAGCAAACCGGTCTTGAAGGACTGCGCACACACAGTCTGTTCGAGTTTTCGCGCGTGTTTCAGGATCACTACCTGTCACGCGCAATTGAGCTTGGTCGCTCTGTGGTGAACAGCCGGGCGCAGCG
>PWMO01000350.1 GCA_003558175.1 Spirochaetaceae bacterium | reverse complement strand
TGCCGGGACTGCTGGGAGTGAACCACTGGTTGGTTATTGCAGCACTTGGCGTTGGCGCCTACTTTCTCTTCCGCTTCTTTGAAAACAAGGGGCTGTAAACGGATCGCAATCGTGTGGTGGCGGTTCAGCCGAGCCGCCACGGACACACGCTCTGCAGCTACGCGATCGTTTCCTATCCGAATAACTGCGAAGATCGCTTGATGAGCTACGATCGAATCAGGCATACTCACCACTGTGAATCCACACCATAGAACTCGCCCCCTGGTAATGATGACCATGCTGGTCCTCGCCGTGTTTATCTCCATGGCCGGCCGGGTCATCTTCTCCCCGTTGATGCCTTCACTGCAGGCGAACATGGGGTTCACGCTGTCCGCAGCCGGAACACTCTTTCTGCTGGTGAGCGTCAGTTACGGAGCAGCGATGCTGTTCTCCGGGTTTCTCGCGGCAAAAATCGGCCATGGAAGAACGATCGTGGTCGCACTGGGCGCTATTGCGGCCGGACTGTTTGTGGCCGCCGCGGCCGGCGGTATCGGTCTGCTGGGAATCGGCATGATTCTGATCGGGGCCGGCGCGGGAACCTATCCGCCGTCCGGCATCGTCATGATCAACGAGTCAATCAGCCTGCCCCGACGGAGTACCGCGTTTTCATTTCACGAAATCGGACCCAACATGGCGCTGCTGGTTTCTCCACTGATCGTGCTGGTGCTCGACCCCTGGTTTGGCTGGCGAGGGGTGCTGCTGTGGTTGGGAGGGCTTTCTGCCGTGGCAACGCTGGTCTTCTGGCGCTGGGGCGTTCCCGGCAGTGGAATCGGCGCCGCGCCCAACCTTGGCACCGTGGGTACCATTCTGCGGTTCAGGACGACCATTCTGGGAATGGCGATTCTCTCGGCCGCGCTCTCCGGCGTTCAGGGAGTCTACGCCATCCTTCCGGCGTATCTCGTGGCGCACCACCAGCTGGCGCCTGACCACGTGAACATCCTGCTCTCGGCTTCACGCATCGCCGGCATCATTGTCCTGCTGCGTGCCGGCGCGGTGATCAATCGAGTGGGGAGGCGTCGCGTGATTACCGGAGTGCTCTTGTTCTCGGCGCTGTTTACAGCACTGATCGGACTCGCAAGCGGCGCACTGCTATCAGTTGTTGTGGTAGCACAACCCGCACTGCTCACGGTACTGTTCCCGGCTGCGCTCTCATCGATGGCCGACATCGGGGATCCACGGTACCAGAACGTAACCTACGCTCTCATCATAACCGTGGGAATCAGCGTCGGCGCCGGAGTGGCCCCCGCGTTTCTGGGCGTCATGGGCGACATCGGCCTCGGCTGGGCCGGCTTCATGGTGGTAGCGGCTTACATGGTGTCGGCAGTGGTTTTTCTGCGCACAACGCCCGAGTTTGGTCGCGAGACACAGGCATACACCTGAGCGCAGGGTCTGATTACGAGGGTGCGTCTTTCGAAGGCGTGTCGGCGGCAGGCGACTTGCGGTCGACCCTCAGCAAGGTTACTACGTACGCGCCGGCAATCAGCAGCGCACCGCCGAGCATCTGCAGCGGGCTCAGCCGTTCACCAAATACCAGGAAAGAGAAGAACGCCGTGAAGAACGGGCGCGTCAGCTGCAGAATGTTGGAGACCGACACTCCCAGCGCCGGTACGGACCGGTAGAACAACGAGTGTCCCAGCCCGATACCCACAACGCCGGACAGTAGCATTACCGTCCACAACCCCGCCGAGGCGGAGAACTGCCACTGCGCTCCGTGCGTCACCACGTGACTCAGCAGAAAGAGCGGTGTCACAAACGTAATCACCGCTGCGTTCACGAAGAACGGCGAGAAGCCGGGTAACCACGCACGCACCATTGCGGTGAGCACCGCCCACGACATGGCCGAGGTCAGGACCAGCGCCACGCCGGCTGCGGTTGCCCGACTCCCACCGGCCTCACCCACGGAAACGGTCAGGATGACACCAACCACCGCCAACAGCAGCCCCGCGTGAAACCGCGGATCACGCATCAGTGGCCGTTCGTCTGCAAACAGCACAAACCCCAGCAGCACCCCGAAGATGGCTGCGGACTGATAGATCAGCATAGCCAATCCCGGGTACATGGCGTACAGCGAACCGGTGAAAGATGCCTGGAACGAGAAATTGGCAACTGCAATCAGCGCCATCCGCGGCAGGAGATGCGGCAGTCGTTTCCGAATTCGCGCCCGTTCAGTGCTGCCGGTCGCCGAGAAATAGAGCGGCCAGAGGATCACCAGCGCGACCAGGTAGCGGGCAAAAGTCTGAAACATGATAGGAAAGCCGATACTGACGTATCGGATCAACACCGGCGTGATCGCCCACACTACCGCGGCGGCGAGGTTGAGAATGATAGCCTTCCGGTAGGCTGACACCATGCGTGACTCCTGCTCCTGTTGCTTGAAGCCTGACTGTAGCACATCTCGTCTCGCGCGGTAACCACCGCGGCTGGTGCCAGCATTGTGCTTTGGCCACTCCCCTGTACATCGCCTCGCAAACAGTGAGGTTTTTGCGTCATGTGCAGTACAATTTTGACGTCAGGTAGGGTATGATGGGCGCGGGTGTGACAACCTCACATACTTGCTGAAGGAGATCCTCACATGAAGAACAGACTCAAGCAGAAACTACAATCGGGCCAGCCGGCTCTTGGCCTCTGGATTACCATCGCCAATCCGGACGTTTCCGAGGCCCTTTCCACCCTGCCCTATGACTGGTTTCTCTTCGACCTCGAACACTCATCATTGAACGAACAGAGCGCCCAGGTCCTGATGCAGGCAATGCGCGGCGATGATGTCACACCCTTGATTCGCGTAGCGTGGAACGACCAGGTGCTCATCAAGCGCGCACTGGACATTGGTGCGCACGGCGTCATCGTCCCGATGGTAAACAACAGGCAAGATGCCGAGAAAGCCGTGCAGGCGTGCAAGTATCCGCCGGTTGGCTTTCGTGGCTGCGGTCCCAAGCGCCCCTGGGTGTACGACCCTGACTATATCGAGACCGCCGACGACGAGGTGCTCGTCATCGTGCAGATCGAGACTGAAGAAGCCATCGACAACATCGATGAGATCCTTTCGGTGGACGGAGTCGACGCCTACTTTGTCGGACCGTTCGACCTGTCGGTTTCAATGGGTTTTCGCGGCAAGCAGGATGATCCGAGGTTTCAGGCGGCCCTCGACCGGCTGTTCGAGGCGGGCAAACGGCACAAGGCCGCCCCGGGAATGTGGAACGGTGCCGGCAAACCGGTGCGCGACAGGATCCAGGAGGGCTGGCAGATGATCGCGATCGGCCTGGACCTCTTCCTGTTGATAGGCGGCGCCAAAGAGGTTCTGGAGAAGATTCGCGAGTAACTGCTCGCTGCTGAGATTGCGGCGGCGGCCACCGCTATCAATAGTGGTGCA
>PWMO01000283.1 GCA_003558175.1 Spirochaetaceae bacterium | reverse complement strand
GCGATAGCTACAAGTGTGCCGATGCCGTGAGTCAGGCTGTTTGCCAGCTCTTCTTTCCAGTTGGTTACGCGGTGGGTGTCGGACATGGCCTCAATCTACTGAAATGTGCTCCGCGCGGCCAGTGTTACACGCCTCGATTACGCAGCGTCATGGTGGCAACGACGTCTACGCCGCTGTTGCGGAAGTTTTTCAGTACGAGATCACCGCGGCGCACCGGCAGTTCTATGGTGAGATCGTAGAGGTCGTGCAGCAGATCGTCGATCAACTCCTTGGGGACGGCGGCAACGGAACGCACCGGCAGGCGCGGGAAGAGGTCGGAGTTGGTGCGGCAGGTACAGGTTACCATTCGCCTGGGCGCGCGGTACTCCTCTTCGCCGTATTCGCGACCTCGGGCGCATTTGTTGCCGGTCACGAGCACGTCTCCGTCGCTGTTGCCGCGTACCAGCAGCCTGCAGCCGATGGGGCAGGCGATGCAGATCATCTCCTTGCCGTCCGGCGCTTCATTGTGGTGAACCGGGTTGTTGCCCTCGGGCTGCGCAGAGCTGTCGGAGCGCTTCATTGGATGCTCACCTCCAGAACCGATTGCCGGTTGACCTTCCAATCGGCAACATCGCGTCGCGTGAGTCGGATTCTGACCATCTCCGACGGCTGAACGTGGCTCAGTTTCTTCTGTTTAACAACGTTATTGTCCAGCTTCAGAACGAGCATTGCGTTGTTGCGCACGATCAGGGAGCGCAGATAGAGACGGTCGGGCTGTTCGGGATTCATCATGGCAGGATTGACGTAGCGCACGTTTGGCCCGGCCTTCACGCCAATCTGAAGCGCCGGCGCGTAGCCTTTGAGCCAGGCCGACGCATAGGCACCGGCACGACGCGCCTCTTCGGCAACATAGTCTGCCAGATCATGAACGTGCAGTACGTTCCCGCAGGCGAAAATCCCGTTCACCGAGGTCATCATGGTGGAGTCGACAAGCGGTCCGCCGGTCTGCGGATTCAACTGTACCCCCGCCTCCTGAGACAGTTCGTTTTCGGGAATCAGTCCTACCGAGAGCAGCAGGGTGTCACAAGCGATCTCAAAGCTGCTGTCGTAGTCAGGAAGGCCGTTGGCAAGCGGGGTAACGAGAACCCTTTCGACGCGATTCTTGCCTTCAATGCGCGAGACGATGTGCGACAGGTAGAGCGGGATATCGAAATCATTCAGGCATTGTACGATGTTGCGTGTCAGTCCCGACGGGTAGGGCTGGATCTCGACCACCGCGTGAACCCGCGAACCGACCCAGGTCATCCTCCGCGCCATGATCAACCCAATATCGCCGGACCCGACGATCACCACGTCCTTGCCGGGAATGTAGCCTTCAACGTTCACCAGGCGTTGTGCCAGTCCGGCGGTGAACACTCCCGCCGGTCGCGTGCCGGGTGTCCCGATGTTGCCGCGGTTCCGTTCGCGGCAGCCCATTGCCAGAACCACGGCACCGACATTCAGCCTGGTGATGCCGCCGTTCAGCGAGTAGCAGTAGATCTCCTTGCCGACCTCGGACTCTTCAATACCGCCAACGGTAGAGTCGAGATACACATCCACGCCCGAATCAGCGAGCTGATCGATAAACTCCTCGGCGAACTCCGGACCGGTCAGCTCCCTTTTGAACTCCTGCAGACCAAACCCGTTGTGAATGCACTGCATCAGGATGCCGCCGAGGTGGTGCTCGCGTTCCAGAAGTGCGCACGAAAACCCGTGACGCTGAACTTCAAGCGCCGCGGCAAGGCCGGCCGCCCCCGCCCCGATAACCGCTACGTCGTAGTGCCGTTCCCGCACCCCGCCTCCTACAGACGTCCGGTCAGCACGGCGCTGCCCGGCCCCCGCTTGGTGATCTGGTCAAACCGCATACCGGTCTCGCGCATGATCAGCTTGATGATCTTGTACGTGCAGAATCCGCCCTGGCAGCGGCCCATCTGTGCGCGGGTGAAGTACTTGATTCCGTCAAGGGTGTCATGGCCGCGTCGAATAGCCGCCACGATTTCCGCTTCCGAGATCTTCTCGCAGCGGCAGACAAGGTTGCCGTAGGACGGGTCTTGCCGCAGCAACTCGTCGGCCTCAAACGGCGTGAAGTCGCGGATCCTGGGTACCCGCGTCACGAAGGGATCCCAATCGGACTTCTCCGTCAGCCGGCAGCCGGCCTGCTTGAGCAGATCCTTCACGTATTCGGCAATTGCCGGTGCCGCGGTGAGCCCGGGCGACTGAATCCCGGCAACCTGGATGAGGCCGGGTGCACGCTGTGAGACGGCAATGAAGAAATCGGGATCGTCCAGTGCCGGGCGTAATCCGGAGAAGGCGGTGATGATGTCGGTCTGCGAGACCGCCGGAACCATCTTGCGTGCCTGATCCAGAATGTCGGACAGATGTTCGGCGTCGGTAGACAGTTCAGTCTTGTCTTCGACCTCTTCCGCGGTGGGGCCGATGAGGACGGTGCCCTCGGCCGTGGGAATCACCAGCATGCCCTTCGATACGTGGGTAGGAACCGGGAACAGCACCCGCTGCGGTGCAGCCCTGGTCATGCGGTCGAGGAGATAGTACTGACCCTTGCGTGGCCGAATGGCGAACTCCTCGGCGCCGAAGAGGCGCGAAACGGTGTCGGCGTAGAGTCCGGCGGCGTTTACCACATACCGTGCGCGAACCGTCCGCCCATCTGCACTGTGGAGCAGATAGAGGTCGTTATCGCGCTTAACGTGCGTGACGTCAAAGCCGGTGGCAAGGCGTACCCCGTTCTTGCACGCCGATTCCACCACCGAGAAGACAAAGCGGTACGGCTCGATCACGCCGCCACCCGGCGCAAAAAGCCCTCCAACGCAATCGGTGGTGAGTTTGGGTTCCAGCTCGAACATCCGCTCGCGGGAACACATCTCAATGCCGATCGCGCCGTTGGCAACCCCTTGCGTATAGAGATGATCGATGTACTTCATCTCCTCGTGACTGAGGGCGACTACCAGGATGCCGCAGCGCGAGAACGGAAAGTCCAGCTCCCGCTGCAGCCGGTCGAACATCAGGTTGCCCTGCAGCTCGAGCCGGGTCTTGAGGTAGTCCGGGCTGTGGTGAAACCCGCCGTGGATGATGCCCGAGTTGGCTTTTGAGACGCCGAAACAGACGTCGACTTCGCGCTCGAGCAGTATGACGTCCAGCTCGTACGCCGACAATCTGCGTGCGACGCAGGAACCGCTGACACCGGCTCCAATAATGGCAACGTCTGCGGTGTGGCCGGCCGGGGTGCCTGGTGAGCCGTTGGGGGTACTGTGCATGGTTTCCTCGATGTCAGCCGTGCCGAAGCGCCGGATCGCCCCGGCGGCACGCGCAGTATAGCACGGCAATCGGAGCGACGGCAAATGGTTATTCCCGCGCTTCTATGATAGAATCGCCG
>PWMO01000476.1 GCA_003558175.1 Spirochaetaceae bacterium | reverse complement strand
TGTTGCCTGCCTGTCGGCAGTTTCTCTTTCCAAGCGCATTTCCCTTGCTCTTTCCAAGCGCATATCCCTCGGCGACACTCTCCTTGCCTCCCCCTCCTTTTCCCTCAGTCTGTCCCACAGGGAGCCCTCCGGGCGGAGGGACTCCATGAATTTAGAGCACCTGTCAGCTAGTCTCATGTGCGGTCTCCTCGGAGTTTTTCCAGTCCCTTCCGTCCTCGCACCTGTTCACGGCCAGTGCCAGGAGGGTGGACAGAACGGCCACAAGAAGGTATTTGGGGATGTCTACGAGGGCCCTTCTAAAAATACCATCGTCCCTGAACTTCCTGTCCATGTCCCGCCTCTCCCGTCCCGACCTTGTCTCCTCCGCCCTCTCCAGCCGGCCCACGGCCTCCCTGGCCGGGCACTCCCTGTGCATCTCCAGGCTCCGCGCCGCGTCCGTCTCCACCTTCACCAGGCGGGTGAGCAGGGGGTCCCCGCCGTTCCCGACGAAGAGTTTCCTGTTCATCCCCTTCAGTTCGAGGGTGGTCTCCCGCTGGTCCGTCTCCAGGTTTCTGACGGCCTGCAGCAGGCCCGCCACATCCTCTGAGATGCGCCTCACGCTCTCGGTCTGGGTCATTGGCTTGTTCCCTTTCACACCCTTCTGTTCCCCGGCTGAAACGCCAGTTGTATGCGGGAGCCTTTCCTTGCCCCCCTTTCGCACCCGTCGTCCCTCAGGGTCTGGTACCCCCCCACCCCGTCCGTGCTCTGAAGGTCTATCTTGATCCCGTCCACGTCCCCGTTCGAACGGATCGCGTAAAGGTTCTGGGACGCCCTGGAAGTCAGGTTCAGCCCCCTTTCGGAGTATCCGTTGGACCCGCACATGCTCGAGCTCCTGCCGTAGTAGTCGCCGATGCGGGCGGAGTGAAGATGCCCGAACAGAACATACCTGAGCATCACCCCCTTGGCCGCGTACCTGCCCATTATCTTGGACACGTTCGCCTCGCACTGCTCCTTTATCAGCTCCCCGTGAAGAAGGAGAATGTTCCTCCCGCACACCTCCACCACAAGCTCCTTCGGATCCCCCTCCAGAAACCCCACCCCGGAGTCCTTGGCGAAAACCAGCTTCAGTATGTTGAAGATGGTGTAGTCGTAGTTGTCGCTGACCACGAAGTCGCTGTACCCCGTCTCCGTGTGCACCCTCCCCTCGTTCCCGCACACCGACGCCACCGTCACCGGAAACTCCCGCGACAGAGACCGGACGTACTGACCCAGCAAATCCACCATCTTGAACGTGGCCTTGGCACGGTTCTCGCTGTTGTTCAGACGCTTGTCCAGATTCAGATCGTCATGGTTCAGAATGTCCCCCGTGAAGGCGACCAGAATCTCCTCCGCCCCCTCCGCCCGGGCATGCGACAGAACCCTGCCCGAAAGCTTCTCCAGCCTCCTGCCCAGAACGTCGAAGTCGAAGAAGTTGCCGGGAATGTCGATCTTCTCGTTCCCGTGAATGTCCGACAGATGGTTCACAAGCACCGTCGAACACTTCCTCAAACCCTTCCCCGCAACCTTCCCGCAACCCCTTTGCAAAGGGGCGGAGGAAAAGATCTCGTAGAGGTTCCTGGCATACTCCTCCAGGGCGTTCTCCCCGCGGGCCCTCCGCCGGTCCTCGGCGCGCCGGATGCGGGCGAGGTCCCGCTCCCTCTGCTCCGACCTGTCCAGGGAAACCGGCTCCTCCTTCGCGGCCGGCTTCGCATCCCCCCTCCCCCGGTTGTCCTCCAGAATGTCGCCGGGAAGATGGTTCCTCCTCGGCCTGAACAACTTCCTGTAATGGTGCCGGACCGTCCGCTCCGCCGCCCCCGTGTCGGCCCGGCAGTCCCTCAGAAACCTTCCCCGCTCGTTGGGGCCGTACACCCCGATGTTCTCCTCCATCCATTCCTGAACAAGATTCATGCTCCCGCTCCCCTGAAAACAATGACTGCGCCGTCTTTCATTGAACGTTGCTCCCGAAACCGCGCCCCCCGTCCCAGAACCCGTACCATACGCGCTTGAACCCGTCCAGATGGCGGAGCGCCTCCCGCCTTATCTCCATGACCTTCCTCCAGTCCGACATCCCCCACCTCCCGATCCCGGCCGGCTCCTCGAACCTGCAGTACCCTCCAAGACCCAGCCCGGAGGCGGTTTTGTGCGCGCTCCGGATGTTGGACGGAACAAAATCCCGCAGCACCGTCCCCGCCCACTTCAACGGAGTCCAGCCGCGCGAGCCGCCCCGGAGAGGCGCGGGGACAGTGTGGCCGTTCCCCATCGAGAACAGCCTGATCCGATCGAACGGAACCCCCATCTTCCCCCCGAGACCCACCGCCAGAACAACCGAGGGACTCCCGCACCACACCCCCCCGTCAACCCAGCTCAGACCGCCCTTCGACAAAGCAGGGAACTCGACAGGGGCGGCCATCGAGGCCCGGCAGGCCTCCCGCAGCAGCCAGCAACCGTCGTCGGAAGGATCGACGGAGTCGAGCACCTTCTCGACCCAGCCCGTCTCCGTCTGCCACGCGGTCGTGACAAAGAGCGGGGCGGGAACGTCGTTCAGACGAACATCACCGAACACCTGCTCCAGAACCTCGTCCAAACCCCTCCCGTCATGCCGGGCCCCCCAGGGCCTGACGCGGCTGAGAAGAGTCCGGGAAAAGGCCCGCGCCGAAAACCGCAGAAAAATGTCCTCCAGATCGCCCCCCCGGACACCCGTGGCCAGAAGGGCCGCGTTGCCGCTGCCTATGCTGGTCCCGGACAGAGCCAGACCGGAGGGGATCTCAACCCGCGACAGAAGGGACGCCTGGATGATCCCCTTGATCCCGCCCCCGTCCAGGGACAGCGCGTTTTGAAAAACCGTCATTCAACTTCCTTCCCAAGCTCCCTGGCAACCGCCTCCAAATACTGGGACACCGCGCGGGGCCGGCCCGACCGCAGAACCTCGGCAGGAGGGGGGAACAGAAGGTCCGTGACCCCCCTTCGCACATCCGCGTCCAAACCCGTCTCCGACAACCGCTCCGACACCGCGATCCGGTAGTCGGCGGGGTCGTCGGGGCCGCGGGGGACGCCGACCTCGGCCAGCCTGTCAGTCCATTCCCGAACATCGTCGAGAGCACCCAGAACGGCGCCGGCCACAACCCTCCTCTCGGGGGCGTATTCGTCGATGATCGCCCGCGCAGCCCGTTCGCCGTGCTCCCCCACCCATTTCGGAGTGCCCGCGCAGCCCGCCGCGAACACCATGAACAATAGCCCGTAAAAAACAATTTTCAAGTTCATCCCAATGCACCTCCGTTATTGTTGCGCCTCTCTCTCTCCGCCCGAACAGGCTGCCAATCCAGTTAAATATTTTCAACATCATTTGCCCATGCCTTCAGTTTTGCCATTCGCTTTTTTAATCGTCCCAGATCTCTTCGCCCCC
>PWMO01000209.1 GCA_003558175.1 Spirochaetaceae bacterium | reverse complement strand
CCTGCTTGGCGAATACGTGCTGCGCAACAAGAGCTATGTTACGGTCACCGGTGCGCCAAGCGCGTTTCGGCCGCGGGCAATACCGGCCGCCGTCAAGTGGGGTCTCTTCGCAGTTTGCGTGGCGTTCTCGCTGCTGATTGTAAGCGTTGTGCTGGTGGTGCTTGCGGGCTCGGTCACACAGACGTGGGGCGTCCACTACGACCTGACCACCAGGCATTTTGTGACCGCGATTTCGGCCTCGCGGCGCTCGATCGGCAACAGCGTGCGGCTGGCCTTCAGTGGCGCGCTGGGCGCCGCGCTGTTCGGCATGCTCGCGGCCTATATCTACACCCGCAAGCCGTTTCCCGGCGTGCGCGTGCTGGACTTCATCAGCATGATTCCCTACGCACTGCCCGGGATGGTGATGGGCCTTGGGTTTGCCCTGGCGTTCAGTGGCCGCATCCCGGCGCTGTTTATGGCGGGCACGAGCACAATCATCGTTCTGAACCATTTCGTGCGGCGCATGCCGTACGGGATCCGCAGCGGGGTTGGCGCTCTGAAGCAGATCGACCCCTCGATTGAAGAGGCGGGGGCCGACCTGGGCGCGAACCCGGCGTACTCCTTCGTACGGATTACGCTGCCGCTGCTACGCGCAAGCTTTCTTGCGGCGTTTGTGTTCGCGTTTATCAACATGATGACCGACATAACCGCGGTGATCTTCCTGGTCTCTCCGCGCTGGCGGCTGTTGTCGGTGGATATCTTTAACGCGATTGACGCGGCGCGCTACTGGACCGCGGCGGCCCTCTCGGTCATCATGATCAGTCTGACACTGCTGGTGCTGGGGCTGACGTGGCTCGCCTCCGGGCGCAAACTTGGAGTACTGCGGAAATGAATATGCTTGTACCGACTCGACTGCACGGCGAAGGGAAACCGGTCTCCGTAGAGAACCTGGTGAAGCGGTTCGGCACTACGCCGGCGGTGGACGACATTACCTTCACGGCCGCCGCCGGGCGTCTGACCACGCTGCTGGGACCATCCGGCTGTGGCAAAACCACTACCTTGCGCGCGATTGGCGGTTTCCATGACGCCGACTCCGGCGATATTCGCATCGGCAATCGCAGTGTGATGAACCTCCCGCCGCACCGCCGCCCGACCTGCACGGTGTTTCAGTCCTACGCGCTGTTCCCGCATCTCAGTGTGTTTGAGAATGTGGCCTTCGGCTTGCGCGCCACGCGCGTGAGACGCTCCGAAATTCCGGCACGGGTGGGCGAGGCCCGCGCGATGGTTGGGCTTGAGGCGCTCTCGCGCCGGCAGGCGGGGCAGCTCTCCGGCGGTCAGCAGCAGCGGGTGGCCTTTGCGCGGGCTCTGGTGATGCGTCCGGAGGTCCTGCTGCTCGACGAGCCGCTCTCCAATCTTGACGCGAGGCTGCGGGTGCAGATGCGCTCTGAGATTCGCAAGATCCAGGAAGAGATCGGGGTTACGACGATCTACGTGACCCATGATCAGGAAGAGGCGATGAGCCTGTCGGATCGCATTATCGTTCTGCACCAGGGGCGGATCGAGCAGCAGGGGCCGCCACACGAGATCTACGAGCGGCCGCGAACACGGTTTGTGGCGGAGTTTATCGGCACGTCCAACCTTGTGCCGGTGCGCGTCGGCGACCTGCGAGGAGACAGGGTCGAGATCGAGATCTTCGGCGGGCGCCTTTCAGTGCCGCGGCCGACGGAACCGGAACTGACGGTTGGCCGGGAGCTGCACGCGGTGGTGCGTCCCGAGCACGTGCGCATTGCCGGGCAGAGTGAGTCGGGCGTCTTTCGGGCGACGGTAGAGAGCCGCAGCTACCTCGGCGCCTCAGCCTCCTATGTGCTGCGCATGTCGGACGGCAGCTCTCTGCGCGCAGCGCTACCCGCTCCACGCGGGGCGGCGCTGCTTACGGAGAGAGAGCAGTGCACGGTGTCGGTTGATGCCGAGCGACTCTACCTGTTACCGGTGACCGCGTGAGTGCTCGCGTGCGTACATGCGTGAGCCGGCGAGCACATGCGTGAGCCGGTGAGCACGTGCGTACGCTCAGTCTGCGTCGGTGGCCGTTCCCCGCGGGCGCGGGAGCGCACGGCCCCGGATTCCAGGTTGTGGATTGCGACGCTGTCCCGGTCCTGATAGAAAACAACATCGGGTATCCGGGAAGCTTTGACGGCGACGCCCGTGTCCGGACGGCCCTGCAGGAACCGTGGGATCTGCTCTTCGACCCTGAAGAGACCGGCGAGCAGCGCCTGCTGCAGAACGGAGAAGACGCGCAGTGGAATGGCGAACCGCGGCAGACCGTCACCGTGCCGCACTGCTTCAACAGCGCCGAATCGCCCCACAAGGACTACTGCGGGGTTGTCTGGTATCGAATCCGCTTCCCGACTCCGGCGGCGGCGGCGGGAACGTGGCTGCGGCTCTGCTTTGAAGGTGTGCTGCTGAGCTCCGTTGTCTGGTTCAATGGGGTGAGGCTCGGCCTGCGCAACGGAGGCTACACACCGTTCTATTTCGACATAACGTCAGAGCTCGGCGAGCCGGCCGTGGCCAATCCCGCCGGCGGTGCGGGACGCGGAAACGAAAGCAACGGCCGCCGCAACGAGAACGTTCTGGTCGTTCGAGTAGATAACCGACTCGCCTGGTCAAGTTTGCCGCCACGAACGCAAGCGCATCACGCTCCGGGATGGCATCCGTACGGTGGAATATATCGGCCCGTCTCACTGACGGCGGTTCCGCATCTTTCGGTGCTCACGATTCACACGCACGCCGCGATTGGTGCCGACGAAACCGGCGTTGTTGATTGCAGCATCGTGATTGAGCGGCACCCACGCGGCGTTGATAGACCGTACCGCATCTCTGCTGAGCTGCACGATCCCAACGACGTCACGTGCGCAACGAGCGAAGCCGACGGACCCGCGCCGTCCCGTCGCGTTCCCGCCGCGGCCCCGGCCGGGGCCGCGGCTCACGCACCCGCACTGGCGGTAGCCCGGCTGGCGCTGAAGGTTCGGCACCCGCAGCGCTACGAAGCGGGTAGCGCCAGGCTCTACCGGCTGCATGTTTCGCTGACTGATGCCTCGGGCTCCGGGCTCATCGATGGTGTCTCAATCCTGATCGGGTTTCGCACCGTGGAGGTAACGGCGGACGGCATCAGCATCAACGGCAGGCGAAGCTTTCTTCGTGGCATCGCGCGTCATGAGGACCACCCGCAGTACGGCCCGGTTCAGCCGCTCTCGCTGACCGCGACGGACCTTGACTGGGTAGAGCGCCTCGGGGCGAACTACGTCAGGCTGGCGCATTATCCTCACTCGATCTCCGAGTTGCGCATGCTGCGTGACCGCGCCATCTGGGCCAGCGAGGAGATCCCGCTTTACCAGGCGGGACTGGGGTTTGCGGGCTGGGTACAAGAGCAGCGGCGCTTGCGGAAGT
>PWMO01000094.1 GCA_003558175.1 Spirochaetaceae bacterium | reverse complement strand
CCGTTGAACTGCGCGTGAGAGGCGATCCGGTTGACTTCTGCTACGAGGCTCGACACCTCAACCTGGATCTGCATTCGGTCCTCGGTTGAATAGATGCCGTTGGCGGCCTGAACCGCCAGCTCGCGCAAGCGCTGCATGATGTCTTGAGTCTCCTGCAGATACCCCTCGGCCGTCTGGATCAGAGAGATTCCGTCCGCCGTGTTTCGTTCGGCCTGATTCAATCCCCGGATTTGGGATCGCATCTTTTCCGATACGGCAAGACCCGACGCGTCGTCCCCGGCGCGGTTGATCCGCAGCCCGGAGCTGAGCTTCTCAATGTTGCCGTCGACAGTCAGGTTGTTGAACTTCTGCTGTCGTTGCGCAAACATCGCGCTCAGGTTGTGATTGATGATCATATCGTCCTCCTTGAGTGCCGTTGTGAACGTCCATGTCCACTTTGGTTTGAATGTCGGTTTTCCGAAGCTTTTCTTTAGCTTGTGATTGCGCGAACGGCGCAAATGGCCTAACCTATGGCTAACCACGTCGCGGAGGCAGAAAAGGGCGAATGCAGGCTGGTTCTACGTTTCACGAGTTGGCGCACGCGCTTCCCGATGACGAAAGACGCGAGCTCTACCACCGAATCATGGCAAGTCTCGGATTCAGCGCCGGTCGGCAAGAGGAAGATTCCGTCGTGCCTGCCACCATCCACTCGGACCAGCGCTATGAAATCATCCGGCGCGAGATCAGCGAGCTGGGTCTCTGGAGCCGGTTGCGGCTCTCGTTGCGCAGTTGGCTCACCGGCAAAGCCAGAGAAGACGCGTACGTGGACATCCGGCTGCTCAAACTGCGCCGTAGTCTGGTGAGAGCACGGGTCTGCCCGCGTGCGTCATCAACCCATCTGCTGTCGGTCGAGTTTGCGGAGCGGCTCTTCGAACTGTTTCAATCGGCGGCGCCGGTGACTTCGCTGTTTAACGACATCTGGGAATCCAGCGACATGCTGCGGGCGGTCCTGCAGTCGGTTCTGGAAGACCGCATCCCCAACGCCAAGAAGCAGCTCAGTGACTTCATTACGGAAGAAGAGATGACGGACATCTACGTCGTCAGCCGCAGCCGCACTGAGATCCGCAACCATCTGCTGGAACGTCTCGACGCCTACCTGGACCGCATTCACGATGGCGTTTTCGCCGAGATTGCCGCGGGAATAACGCCGCTGTACTACATGAAGGGGATTGCCCTGTTCAGTTACGCGGCGCTGCTGGCCGCCTTCGGCTACGATGCCGGCGAAGACCCGCCGGAGGATGTTCCGGAGTTCAAGGCGGTGCGTGCGGCGGAAGTACTCGACCAGCTCGAGGAGCTGTACTACGCCTGCTACACCTTGCAGCGCCTGGAAGGCAAGATTCGCATTCACCGTGAATTGCTGGAGTACTACCTGCAGGCCAAGCACGCCGCGTACGCGGATGAGCCACCCCGTGCCGAGCAGATCACACAACAGGTTCAGGCTCTGGATCAGGATATCCACAGCCTGAACGATGCGGCGAACACTTTCGTAAAACAGGTTCCGCTTGCCGACATGATCCGCTACCACCGCGAAGACCCGTATTACCGCCTGGTAGTCTACATGCCGAAGGTCAATCTGAAGGAGTTCTACTATAGTGCCCTGCGGATTGAACTGTTACAGCAGATAGATGCGCGCTTCGATACAGTGCATCAATCCGCAATTGAACAGCTCATCGAAGAGACCTTTGGCCACCACCCACCGGACTTTCCAAACTTTCGCAGCGGTGGAGGGTCAACGGTCAGCAAACTGGGGCTACCTACGTTCCGTCACGTGCGGTCGCTCAACATCCTCTACAACTATATTCAAACGGTATACCGGCGGGTTATCAGACAGCGGCTGACGGTGATCCATCGCGCCGTGTCCGGTCGCAACCGCGACCTCTCCAACGAGCTCTCTTTTTACACCGGGGGACTGGAGGACGTTGCCGACAAGATTGCCGCATTTGACGAAAGCTTCTCGCCCGAGAGCGAAGAGGGCAAGACCTTCTACCGCGTTCGCTACTCGGTAGAGAAAGACGCAACGCAGCAACGAATCTACCGCAGCATGGTGGCACAACGGGAGCGGCAGTCACGTGCACTGCTCGACAAGGGGCTCGAGTACCTCCAGGGAATGCTGACCGTACTGCAGAAGCTGCGGACACTGCAAAATGAACTCAAAGACGAGACAGGCGAGCAGGGCGTCTCCGCCGTGACGCTGGTAGAACGCTACGCCTCGTCGGTCGAGCGCGCTATCCGCCTGATCCGGCTCATCATGACTCAGGAGTAGCGGCGGGCGTTCGGGGCCGCGCCGGACGCAGCGCGTGCTGCCGGGTCACGGCAGTTCGCCGAGGGCCTGCAGCACGTCGAGATCGAGCGGGTCAATCCCCTTATCCGCGGACATGGCAAAGTACTCAAGCAGGATCGGGAACTCTTTCAGCACTTCACCGTAGCGTCGCAGGACCGCCAAGCGGCTTTCACGCCGCACCTCGTCGCCGGCAGCATCAAACGCCGCAGCCGCCGTGGCCTCGGATCTGGCGGCCACGACCTCGAAATAGACCGCCCGAGCCGCCGCATAGAGCTGTAGATCGGGCAGCCGCACCTGGACCGGGGTCAGCTGCAGAATCTCCAGTTGCGGGAACTCCCGTTCCACCGCCGTCCGGACGTGGCCACCGAACTCCGACAGGGAGAACACCCCGTCTGTTTCCAGCCCGGCAAAGTAGTCGTTCAGGATATCGAGGCCGCGCTGTGCGATGGCGTCTGCGTGTCCGGCGTACCAGCCTTCCAGCTCTTCGGGGACCAGGCGCTCATTGGCAACCAGGGCGGGCAACATCTCCGGCCGCACCCGGAAACGCAGCCGGAACTCAACGGCATAGGAGAAATCGACCTCTCCCTCGAGATAGCGCCGGTACAGGTCACCCGACGGCAGCTGCCCGGCCGAGCGTACCGTTGCGGTGTGCGGCTCGGTGCTGAACAGGTGCAGCGTAAGGTTGGTGGGCAGGAGATTCTCCCAGCGCCAGTAAAACTCTCCGGCGGTCAAAGGCGCCTCGTCCCAGCCTCCGGTCTTGGTGAAGACAACCGCCATGCGGTCCTCGGGTATCTGAAATTGAATCCAGCCGAAGTAGAAGACTACGCCGGCGACGATCAGCAGAAGGACAAAGATAACGATGAATTTCCGCATAGTGTTCTCCGTGAAACTGCGATCTGCGCTACCTGTGGCAGCGCGGTAATGACGCGATCCGGCGCAACGCCGGAGCGTCCCGCTAGCGGTAGACCGGCGGCTTCGACAGGCGTGCCGCTGTCGGAAGCGTGCCGTGCGCCTTGATGTTCACCGGCGTGCTCTGCCGGGTCGCCACCGGCGACCAGCAGACACGTGCGGCAGCCGGTTGCGGCGGCCGGGATGACGTCTTG
>PWMO01000523.1 GCA_003558175.1 Spirochaetaceae bacterium | reverse complement strand
CATCTCTGGCCCCATGTTCTCCATGTTCTCCATGATCACCGGGATCAATGTCTGTATTGTCACTGCCATGGGGTCGGTGACCCCCGTGATCTCAACCACAAGGCGCGCAGCGTTGACCACCACCAGGTAACGCTGTTCGGCGAGTCGGTAGACAAAGAGGTCGTCAATTACCCCTCCGTCTTCGCGACAGAGCAGTGCGTAGGTGCTCAGGCCGACTTCCAGCGCAGTGATGTCCGCGCTCACCAGCGAGGCGAGCCAGGCAGCCGCCTGCGGTCCCTCAACGTAGACCTGTCCCATATGCGAAATATCGAACAGACCAACCGAGTTGCGGGTGAGTTGGTGCTCGGCGATGGAGCCGCCGGGATACTGCAGCGGCATCTCCCAACCGGCAAAACTGGTGAAACGAGCGCCCGCCGAAGCGTGCCACTGATACAGACTGGTTTGTTGCGCGTGCATAGCTTCCCCCTTGGCCGAGCGCTCTGTCCGACGTACCTGAGAGAATAACCCGTTGCCGGGCTTACCCCTTCGGTGCGCTCCGCGAATACGCAGATCCGCGGAACGGCTCTCCAGAGCGATGCACGCGCTCCGTCGATCCATTTGCCTGAGAGTTTCGGGGTAGGAATACGGCGAGTCCGGCCCCTTGCACCTTCGGCGGCAGCCTGTTACGGCTGCTCTCTCTCGACGGAACCTTTCGGTCTATTATTAGTCTCAGTATCAGGGTAGTTCTGGGGGATTGTCAATCAAAAACAGGACTGCCGGTGTGTGACCGGCCAAAACCGGAAGCGAGGAGGCGGTGCGAGGACGTCAAACTGATGCGTGTTCTCCGGCCTGATGCGTGTTCTCCGGCGATGTTCATTCCCGGCTTATTCGCGGTTGCTCGAGTCTTCTTCGCTATTCTTGTCTTCGTCCGAGGTGTCTTCGTTCTCCTCGCCCTTTTCCGGCTCAACAAAACGCTGGTCGACCGGGCCGCCGGGTGAAAGGTACTCCAGGTAAGAGGTATCGTCAGCGGGGGCGTTGGGATCCTTGTTTTGCCGGCGTTTGCGCTTCTCTTCCTGCTTGCGTTGCTTATCCAGTTGCCGGCGACGCTTATCGCCTTTGAATGATTGTCTGGCCATGGTGTACCCCCGCCGAAAAAGTTCGAGAAAAACGAGAAACGGGGCGATCGCGGGCGTACCCGGATCCCCCGTGTGTTGTGCGTACGATGTGAAAAGGCGCCGCTTTGCAGCGGCGCTATTCGAAGCGTTCGCGATGTGGACGTGTTGTGTAACGTCTAGTAGCGGCGCGGGCGCGAATCGTAGGCGGGCTTGGGACGAGCCTCATTCACTTTGAGGTTGCGTCCTTCAAACTCACCGCCGTCGAGCGCGGATGCAGCCGCTTGAGCTGCAGCCTCGTCGGCCATCTCTACAAAGCCAAACCCTTTCGAGCGCCCCGTGTCCCGGTCCATTACGACGTTGAGAGACACGATCTCGCCGAACTGTGAAAACAGACTCCGCAAATCCTCTTCTTGAGTTGAGTAGCTGAGATTTCCTACGTACAGTTTTGTAGCCATTTCTTCTTCCTCTCTGGCTTCGGCGGTGCCTGTTTCTCAGGCAAAGCCTTTAGTTTCTGTGTACGTGATATGTGAGGTCTTTTCGGTCAGTCTCTGGCTCTGGAAGATCAGGACGAGATCCAAAAGGGCAGCAAACAGTATCCGCACTCGGATATTATCTCACAACAACTTAAAAAGGGGAAGAGAAAAAATTCAGAAAATGCAGCGCCGAATTTGGGGTGATTTCGGCTATATTTGGGGGCGGGACGGACAGCGTATGAGTACCCACGAGAGTTTCTATCGGACGTTTACCCACCTGTATGACCAGTTCTTTCCGCTGTCGAGTGCACAGGTGGATACCCTGGTGCAACTGCTCGGCAACCTGAGAACGCGGCGCGTGCTGGATGTCGGCTGCGGCAGTGGCAGTGTAGCGATTGCTCTGCGGAGGCGCGGCTGGACGGTGGACGGGTTCGATCCCTCCGCGGAAATGATCGATCTCGCGCGGCGAAAGGCGGCCGCTGAAGGCGCGCAGTCGGCCGCGGCGCCCCGACTCGAAGCGCCGGCCGGGCCTGAGCCCCCGGCGCCGCCTGCGCCGCCGCCTGAGGCTCCCCGACCCGCGACGCCCGGCGGGGGCCGTTTCTGGGTGGGGCGAATGGAGGAGCTCGCGGCCTGGAGCGTTGGTGCCGGGGGCGAAGACGCCGGGGGCGAGAGTGACGATTCCCGTTTGCAGGAGCGCGTCGGCGGGTACGATGCGGTACTCTGCCTGGGGAACACCCTGGCCCACGCCGCGGACCTGGCCGAGGTTGAGCGGATCTGCGCCGCCATGCGGGGGGTGCTGCGGCCGCCCGCTGTCTGCATCGTGCAGGGGATCGACTTTGATCACGTGGTCCGGGAGAGGACCAGCGAGCTGCCGCATATCGAGGCCGCCGGATATCGGTTCCGGCGCCGCTACGGGGCGGTTGACGGTTCCGGCCGCATACCGTTTTCCATCAGCATCGAGCCGTTCGCTGCGGCGGACGCGACACCGGCCGCCGCGCCGGAGCCGGCGCCGGACGGGACGCCGAACGCGGCGCCGAACGCGGCGCCGGACGGGACGATGCAGACTGAAACGCGGCTGCTCGCGCTCGGGGAGCGCAATGTGGTTGCGGCGCTTGCCGCGGCCGGATTCGATTCGGTGCGGCGCACCGGATCGCTCTCAGGGTCCGGAGAAACCGGGGGGCTGGAGCTGGTAGTGCTGGCGGAGCTCTCTGCCCAAGACGGTGCGTCGTTGTAACCGCGCCGGTTCTGTGCTACACAGGGGTATGACCTCAATTTATCTTGTGCGGCACGGAGAGACGGACTGGAACGCTGAGCAACGTATTCAGGGGGTCAGCGAGATTCCGTTAAACGACACCGGCCGTCGGCAGGCACGCGCAGCGGCCGAAATGCTGCGCGGCGGAGACTGGCGCGCCGTATATAGCAGTCCGCTGTCGCGGGCTTCTGAAACGGCCGAGATCATCTGTGCCGAGCTCGGCATCGATGGTATCGTTGCCGACGAAGTCCTGATGGAACGCAGCTTCGGCGCGGCCGAAGGGATGACCGCTGCCGAGTGCACGCAGCAGTTCCCGGATCGCGTGATTCCGGGCGCCGAATCGTGGGACCAGGTGCTCGAACGCGCGATGGGGTTCCTGCAGCGGCTCGCCACTGAAACGGAGCGCCTTCCGGAGCGCAGCGCCAGCTATCTTGCAGTGACGCACGGCGGCTTCATCAACTCTATTCTGCGATTCATGGAACGCCAGGGGATGGGGCCGGGCCGGATTGTACTGGCAAACGCCTCGGCAACCCTGCTGCGCTACAACGGCTCCTGGGAGCTGGTCTGGTATAACCGTACCGACCCGATTATGCAGGAAACACACCCGTAGAGAGATAACGGT
>PWMO01000401.1 GCA_003558175.1 Spirochaetaceae bacterium | reverse complement strand
CCGGGCACCTAATGAGCTACTCAGAGCAAATCTCGCGACGCGTTTGCGACAGGTCTGGCTTTCTGGATCACGGGCACGCGGCGATCACAACGACCACAACGACCGATCTGATTACCACGTGCTGGCTATTGTCGGCGGCAGGAAGACAGCGTGAAACACATTGAGGGTACCCCGCCATATCCCTAAACGCCGGAGCTTGACTATTCGCCCGTTTCTCCCGCCCTGTCATCAGATGCGTACACGGACAGCGCTCGCAAAGACCTCGCGCTCTACCGTGTCAAAAGAGTTCCTTCATGGAAAACGGACATGCATGAGCTGGCTGTGACCGAAGCGATCCTGAAGCTGGTGCTTGCCACGGCGGCGCGGGAACGGGCGCGCCGCGTGGTCACGGTCAGCCTGCGAATGGGCGAGATGAGCGATCTGAAAGCGGTCTGGATTCAGCGTTACTTTGACCACCTGGCGGCCGGCACGGTAGCAGAAGGGGCCCGGATAGCTGTTGAGTCTTTTCCTCCCTCCTTTTCCTGCAATCATTGTGGACACCCTTTTTTTCAGTCTCTCAGAACGGTGGACTCCATCGTCTGTCCCCTCTGCGGGAGTGGATCCTGCACCCTCACGGGTGGCATGGATTACCGGGTTGAGAGCGTGGAGATCGAAAACGGGGAGACCAGGAGATGAGCAAAACAAGAATCCTGCAGATCCGCCAGGATATACTGGCGGAGAATCACGCCGAGGCGGACGCGGTGCGACAGCAGCTGACCGACACCGGGTGCTATATGGTCAACATCATGGCATCTCCCGGCGCGGGCAAGACGAGCCTGATCATCAGAACGATCGAACAGCTCCGGAACCAGTTCCGGATAGCCGTGATTGAGGCGGATCTGGACTCCACCGTGGACGCGGACAGGATCTCTGCCCTGGGTATTCCTGCTTTGCAGTTGGAAACGGGAGGCTACTGCCATGTGGACGCCCGCATGACCGCCTCCGCCCTGGAACAGGTGGATGCCGCTGCAACGGATCTGCTCTTCCTGGAGAACGTGGGGAATCTTATTTGCACTGCCCAGTCGGAAACGGGCGCGCATCTGAATGTAGCGATTCTGAGCGTCCCCGAGGGAGACGACAAGCCGCTGAAGTACCCGATTATGTTTCGCTACGCCGACATCGTGCTGTTGAACAAAGCGGACTATCTGGAGCTGGAGGAGTTCGATACCGATGCGTTCCGGCGGCGCGTTGCCGCCCTGAATCCCGAGGCACCGGTGTGTCTGATCTCGTGCCGAAGCGGCGCCGGTATCGACGAGTGGATACGTGTCCTCACGACACGTATTCCTGATTGGGTCCGACGAACCGGGAAGTAGCCTAAATCTTTCGGCGCAGAACCCGACGGATCCCGGCGCGGGCAAGACCGGGCAGCCCGAAGCGGTGGCGCAGGATCTTGAGATACATCGCCATGGTGGTTCTGGGCGGGCGTTTTGCATCGGCACGGCGGGTCAGGGAAATCGCCCGGGTGGGGCAGGTCGTGACGCACAGACCGCACCCGATACAGCGGCCCGGAATCACCTGGACGGAGCGGCCCAGCGTGCCCGGCGTGAGCGCCTCCAGAGGACACCGTTTCAGACAGATACCACAGGCGGTACAGCTGCCGGGATCTACCGCGGCACGATGTGTGGTGGGTATCGCGTCGGCGGGATGGGGCAGTCTCCGGGCGTTTCTCAGTACCTCACAGCAGTCACGACAGCAACAGCAAATGAAACCGGGTGTACGCGAGTTCTGGGGCTGGAGGACGTGCCCTTCACCTTCGGCACGGTTCAGGATTTCCAGGACCTCTTCCCGCTCAACAGGGCGCGACACGGTACTTACCACCATGGAGCGGGCGGCGCTCCCGATCGTGATGCACGTCTCGTGAGTCGAACTGCTCCGGCACGGCGCCCCCAGGAGTTCCGCGCCCTGGCGGCAGACACAGTTCATCACCGCAAACGGTCCGGGGGACTTCCTGACATAGTCCCGGATATCGTCGTAGGAGCCCACGGCACGGGTTCCCGTGATTGCCGCACCAACGGGTACGGTACGCATCTGGGCCGTCCTTGTGCCCACGACCGCCTCCCGAAAACCGTGATCGGCATAGTCGTGGAAGTCCCGGACAAACTCCGGTGTGAGCCGATCCACCTGAAACTCGAACATACCCACTACCAGGGGAGCCAGACCGTAACACTGCCGGGAGCTGTCCCGGTGGATTTCCGTTACCGCGTTGATCGCACCGCGACGTGCAAGCTCCTTGAGCATGGCCTCCAGGGAGGCGTGATTCTCCACAAGAGGGGCGGCCCGACGATAGATTGCCGTAACCGGTTCCGGCACTGCCGAAAGGTGCACAGCAACTTCCGCCTCCTCCCGGGAGAAGAGCGCCTGCAGGAGGCGCAGCTCTACACCGGTTTCGCTTTCGGGAAAGGGAATCGGCAGTTCATCAAGGCGCCGACGGAGACGATGGTAAGCAGAATCCACGGACCCAGTGAATCACGACTTCGGAGCAGGGTCAACTGCAGCATTTACAAGCCCGCAATTCTCAAACCGGAGCGGGGATGGGACTTACCCTGCCCAAAGAGGCGGCTGAGTAGATCGCCCACAACGCCGGAGATTTCGGTGCGTTTCTTGTTCCGCTGTCCAAACTGGATGCGGTCGGGCTTGGCAATTTTGCGCGCGAGCAGTACGGTCTGTAGACGACACCGTGATTTCTGACGGCAGATGCCGCTTCTGCCGTCAATCTCCACCCAACGCCTCGGTAAACCGCGTGAGCGTGTCGCGGTTCCCAAATCGAGTCATGTTTATGGGGAGTTATTCCGAAGATAAGGTAGGGTTGGCGGGAAAATGAAAAGAACCATACTCATCCTTATTGTTCTGCTTGCCGGTCAACTTGCCTTTTCTGAAACGGTGGTACACGTTGTGGAGCGGGGGGACACGGTCTTTTCGATTGCCCGGCGGTACAACGTGTCGGTTGACGCTCTTCAGAACGCCAACGACATTACGGACCCTTCGCGATTATCGGTTGGCCGACGCCTGGTCATCCCCAACAGCCACAAAGTTGAGCGGGGTGAAACCTACTACGGGATTGCGCGCCGCTACGGCATCTCGGTCGATCGGTTGCTTGCCGCCAATGACCGCACAGAGTCCAGCATCCTGCGTGCAGGAGATACGCTCTTGATTCCGGCTGCTCCTCGACAGGCGGGGACGGCGTCAACGGATTCCGCTGCGACCACGCGGGCGCAGCGTGCGCCGGCAGCATCCGCTTCGGTCGCTCCGACCGTCACGCTGAACGGCGCGGCCGAGATGTGGCCACACCCGGGAAAGCGAAGCGCACTTGAAGGGAAGTTTCCTGGAGTCCGAATTGACGGAGACCGTGGCGACGACGTGGTAGCCGTTGCAGCCGGCCGAGTGATCTATTCCGGCCCCCACACCAGTT
>PWMO01000305.1 GCA_003558175.1 Spirochaetaceae bacterium | reverse complement strand
GTACCCTACTCCCAGTTCGGTCAGGAGATAGCTCGGGTCTGCCGGGTGCTTCTCGATCTTCCGCCTCAGATTTGCTACGAAGACGCGCAGGTACTGCGTCTCACTCTCGCGCGACGGTCCCCACACGTGATGCAGTATCGCACCATGCGTCAGGACCCGTCCGGCGTGTTGTGCTAAAAAAAGCAGAAGCTTGTACTCCGTGGGGGTCAAGTGGACCGGGGCGTCGCCAACAGTGACCTTGCGACGCGGAAGATCAAAGCGCAGTTCTCCGATCTTGATCTCTCCTACATCGTCGACCGAGCCGGATGCCACGCCAAGCACGTGACGAAACGCCACCCGCACCCTGGCAAGGAGCTCGCCCACGGAGAACGGCTTGGTAAGATAGTCGTCCGCCCCGGCGTCGAGAGCTTCAATCTTGTCATGCTCATGTCCGCGTGCCGAAAGGATTATCACTGGCGCGGTATACCATTGGCGAATCTCGCGTAGCACAGCCACCCCGTCGATGTCGGGAAGGCCAAGGTCCAGAATGATCAGGTCGGGCACGTGTGATGCACTCATTGAGATTGCTGCTCGGCCGTCGGCAACCTCCAGTATGCGGTATCCCTGGCTGGACAATGACACCCGAAGGAAGTTCCGGATGGACCTTTCGTCATCCACAACCATAATCAACGGTTCGTTCTTCATGGAGAATCATCCTGTCTGTCGGCGCTCTCGCCGCTTTGTGCCGACCTGTTCATAGGGAGAGTGAATCGAACCTCTGCTCCGCCTCCTGCGGCGTTCCGTGCTTCTATTGTCCCACCGTGAGCGTGGATAATGGCCCGACAGATCGCCAGCCCGAGGCCAACACCCCGGCCGGCATCCGCTTCGTGCCGCGCCCCTGTGTAGAACTTCTCAAACAGGTGCTCCAAGTCTTGTTGCGAGAAGCCGGGACCCGAATCGGTCACTGCGAAAGAGGCTACTTGCCCATTGACACGCACGGTGAGACCGATTTCAGCTCCCGGCGCCGAGTGGCGGCACGCATTGTCGAGCAGATTCATCAGCACCTGCTCAATCAGTCCGGCGTCCATGGGGACGGAGACAACGAAGTTGGGCGTAGACGCAACGATCCGGAATGGAGCCAGCCGGCGGCGCATCCGCGCCAGTACCGAGCCAATCAGATCATCGACCGTCTCGGGCTGAAAAGCGATGTTAGGAGTTCCGCTCTCGATCCGAGTCAGACTGAGAAGATTCTCCACGAGTCCATTCAACCAGTTTGCCTGTTCGTGGATATCACCTGCAAGTTCGCTGATCTGTCTGTCTGCTGCCGCAGCCTTCAGCTCGAGCAATACCGCTGCGGAACCAGCGATGCCGGCGAGCGGTGTCCGCAGATCATGCGAGATGGAGCGCAACAGGTAGTTCTTCAGCCGCTCCGCCTCAATTTCGATCTTTGCCTGTTCATGTTGACGGGCAAAGCGTTCACGCTCAAGTGCCAATGCGACCTGCCCTGCAAAGGTCTCTATCAGAGTTCTCTGTTCTGCCGTGGATGACCCCTCCACCGATGCCCCGATACTGACACCGAGCACTCCCAACACTCCGGCTCCACTCAGAAGTGGCGCAAAGAACAACGTGCTGTCGGCAAACGGCGCCAGCCCAACACCGGTTGTGCGGCCGTTCTTGTACACCCAAGCGGCCGCCTCTCGCTCGCGCTCGGTGACACTATGCTCTCCGCCGTTCGCAGTTGTCGCCGAATGAGCCATTCTTATCAGGGGAGTTGCGTTCGAGCCCGGGTCCCCCTCATACCAGAGTGCCATTCCGCCGTAGTACCGGACCAACTGGTCGAGGGCCTCTTCTGTTACCGAGACCTCACCGGATACCGTGAGCAGTGCGCGACTCAAGCGATACACCGCTGCCGTGCGATCAGCTCGACGGCGCGAGATCACAGCCTGCAGACGCACACGGCTGAGAAGCTCGCTGGTGGTGAGCGCGACCAGCAGCATAACGGCAAACGTAAGTATGTACTGCGTATCGTAGACAACCAGCGTGAAGCGCGGTTCGGTGAACAAGAAGTTGAACGCAAGCACTCCCAGCATAGATGCGATGATCCCCTGCAGGCGCCCCGCGATGAAGGTCGTGCCGAGCACTGCTCCGAGGAAGACCATGACGATGTTGGCATCCGCAAAGCCTACCGCATGCAGAAACGAGGAGATGAGAGCCGCGGTACCAATCAGTCCGCCGCTGACCAGCAGGTCACGCGGAAGCCGCCGAAGCTCATTCAACCTGTGAAGGCGGGACCGATGATGGGGTCCGTAGTCGGACGGGTCCCCGGGCACCACCAGCACTTCAATCTGGGTAGTCCCCTGAATCAACCGTTGCGTTACGTCCTTGCGACGTCGAACCCGCGCCGACAGTGCGTGTTCATCTTTGCCCACGACGATCCGGGACACCCGCGACAACTCGGCAAACTCGATGATTGTGGCGGCTATGTCATTGCCGCTGAGGATCGCGACCTCCGCGCCCAGTTCTCGCGCCAGTGAAAGGTGCCGCTCGACCTCCTCATGCTGAGCGGTATGGGCGCGCCGCGCGCGAGACGAAAACGAATCGTGCCGGACGTGCACAGCTACAAGTCTTGCCGGCATTCGTTTCGCTATGTCGGCAGCCTTCAGGATAACGTTACGCGAAGACGGCGCCGCCGAAACACACGCCAGAATTCTCTCCATATCGCCTCATGATATCATATTCACAGCGGGTATAAAGATTGCGTACATTAAGAAGACGTAAAGGTTTCTGCTTCGTGCGTCGCAAATATTGACCGCTATCGCGGCGGGAGATACGTTTCACTGCAGATGAAGAACCGTCTACTCATTGTTGTAAACGATAGAAAGACTGCGGCGCTGCGGCTGCGTGCGCTCGGGCGGCAGGTTGGAGCTCGGTTTGAAGAGGTGCCGAACGCCCAGGCGGCGGCGCGATCTGCGGCCAAACGCGTCTACTTTGGAGCCGTCGTAATTGTTCCTCCTAAGTGGGAATCGGTGCGGAACGACATACAGGCCCTGCGGCACGCCTCCGTACCAATACTGCTCTATGCAGAGGAAGATATCGACGTTCAATACGATACGCTGGTCAATCTCGGTGTTGTAGAAGCGGTTCCGGCGGCGAGTCCCGACGCGGAACTCATCGAACGTCTGAAGCGTTTTGTTCATCGGAATGCCGATGAGTTCTACCAGCCTTACGACGAGGCGACCCGCAGCGGCAGCGCTACAGCCGGATACGTTCCCATGGACGACGAGTCGACGTGCTGGTTCTGTCTTGAACAAGGCAAGGCGTCACTGGAGCACGGGAACCCCGAATCCGCCCGAAAGTGGCTGCACCTGGTGCTGCGGATTCAGCCGACCCACGACGAAGCGGAACAGCTGGAACGAGCGCTAACCAGCGCGCTGAGCGAGTAGCTCGGCACCGGAGATCGGCAGAGCGTCGTG
>PWMO01000027.1 GCA_003558175.1 Spirochaetaceae bacterium | reverse complement strand
CGACTTCACGCGAACACTGGAGCTGGATGACGACAACTGGAAGGCATACTATTACCGAGGCGTCGTGCATCGGGTGATGGGTAAGGATGCTGAGGCACTGGCAGACTTTGACGCGGGCCTGGCGGTGGACGAGTTTCAATTTGACACGCTGTTCGCCCGAGCCCAACTCTACTTTGAGCGGGGCGAGTATACGCGAGCGCTGGATGACTGCGCCGCGGCGCTCAATGTATTTCCTGATTCGGCTGACGTAGCGCAACTGCAGCGCAAAGCCGCTGCAAAGGCTGCCGCCGAAGGCGGAGAGCCGCGAGACAGTTCCGGCAGCAGCAGAGGCACCGCGAGCAGCGGCAAAACGGAGGAGACGGAGTAGTAGCGATGGCGGTTGGTCGGAATCCCGCAGAAAGTGACGTAGTCCGAAGAGAAGCTGCCGCGGCGATTGAGCAGGTGATCACTGCGTATGAGTCGTCGCCGGAGCTGCTCGAAGAGATATTTGATATTTTTACTGAAGATGCGCCCGAACGGCTTGCAGCATTGCGGCAAGCTGCAACAGGGGCCGACTACGCCCAGGCACGGCGCGCTGCTCACTCACTGGCAAACACAACCGGAACCTTGCAGTGCGAATCCGCGCTCGAGGCCGCCCGGCACGCGGAGGCGGCAGCGCGATCCGCCGACGCCGCTGCACTGGTTGACGCCACCGCTGAGCTCAGCTGCGCGGTTGATGCTATGCTCGCGGCAATCGAAGCGCATCGGAACGCTGGGCGGTAAGTCCTGAAAAAAGTGCGGTTTCCGGCGCACTATGGCGGGGCCGGCAGACCGCTACGTCGCGGCGCGCCGTTCAGGGATCTGCTGCGGCTGTCTTCCTGATGCCGCAAACTCGCGGCTGAGAAAGAGCCCGCAGAAGCAGTGACCGAACTCCTGCTGGTCGGGGATATTGTAATCGCAGGGACAGACAATATCGCGATCGGCGGACCGGACTCCTTCACCGTCGCGGCAGGGGCAGAGGAAGTATCCGTAGCGGTTGTAGTTCTCGCGCAGGCCGGATACCACATCCTGGAGGAAACCGGGATCGGGGTTGAGCTCCCATCCCTGGTGCTTCGCTACACGCCGGACGAACTCGTATACGTCATCCGTGCTCTTGGTTTTGTTCGGCATTGTTACTCTGTCCTGGTCTTTACCGCGTCCTGTGTGCCGCTGTTGCTCGCCCGACCGGTTGTCCGCCGCGGGCAGGTTGTCCTGCCTTGGAGCGTGCGTCCGCGCTATCCCCGCATCAGTCTGAGTTCAGACCGAGTTCGGTCTTCCAGCGTTCTTCATTGAATCCCGAGAGGGCATGGAGATCATCCATCACCAATACCGGAAACACCGGGATGTTCTCATACTTGCTTTTGAGTTCTGCTTTCACCGAAGCTTTGACGGTGGGGTTGATCTGGTCCAGGTAGATGTAGCGGAACGCTACGTCGCGACTCTTGAGAAAGTCGATGGCTCTCTTGCAGAAAGCGCATGTAGAGAGGGCGTACAACGTGAGCTCGTGTTCGCGAATTGTTCCGTCCTCAACGGTGAAATCGAGTTTGTCGATCATGCTTGCCATAGTGCCTTCAAGATACCGCTGCGAAACCGCTTATGCAAGCGTTTGCAGCTGCTCGACTCTCCGGTCCAGGTCCTCGAGTTTCTGCTGCAGGCTGCTGATTGTCCGCTGGATGCGTTGCCTTTCACGTTCAAGGCGAGTAAGCGGATCCTGGTCGTTGTCGGCGGGCGAACGCAGCAGCGTCGTGACTTCGTCGCGGCTTCGGCCGGACGTGAAGGCCTCGGTTGCCTGTTGTCGCTTCTCCGGGTCGGCCACACCCGCCAGGACCTTCATGTTCTCGTACCCCACCTGCTCGGGCACGTCGTAGGTGTGCATGCGGATCAAGCTCGCGGCATTGCGCGTGTGCAGTTGCAGCACGCGTTCGACGTAGTCGTCAAAGCGCATCTGGTGCTTTTCGCACAGCTGCTGTGCTTCCGCCAACGCGCGACCGAACTCCTTCATGATATGCCCACCGGCGGAGAGGTATTGGGTCCGGATGCGTTCCGTCAGTGCGACAAACTCCGGATTGGTGTCGAAGATATTGTGGTACACGCCCAGGCTCTCCGCCCGTTCGAGCAGTTCGTGCAGGATACGGCGGAACTCTACGGTATGCGGTCGCGATCCAACCGGTACCGGCGAGCGGGTGAAGTGCACGTGGTGTGCAAACTCGTGCACCGCGGTGTACATGAGCTCGTTGTCGCTCTCGAAGTTGCGGTTATGGAGAATGATCTCGCGGGTCTCAGGGTAGTAGAGCCCGTTCACCTTGCGGCTGCGCTTGCCCGACAGGATGACGCTGAAATCCTCAACTTCCGGGTCGAGACGCAGGAGCTGCTGTTTCACTTGATCTTGATTCATATCGCTCTATAATACACAGTACAAAGGCAATGGGTAAGGCACTTCACTATGGGTAAGGCACTTCACGACAAGCAGGAAATCATGAATCTGCTCAACTCGCTGGTAAACGGGACGTACCGCGAGCTGCCGCCGGAGCAATTCACCGACCAGGAAGCGCAGGACATCATCCGACTGATCAACACGCTCTACGATCAACGCCGGCAGATCCAGCAGACCTGGTCGTACAATCTGGAACGCAGCGAGAAACGGCTGCGCGAGATTATCGAGACCACTCCGGTAGGTATCTGCATCACCAACGAAGACGGCATCTTCGAGTACGTCAATCGGCCCTATTGCCGGTTGTATCAGTATAGTCCCGAGGAACTGGTCGGCCGCCATTTCACCGTTGTTGTGCCTGATGCCGACCGCGACCGACTCTCGAATCTTCACGCGGAGTTCATGGGCCGCCGTTGGGAGCTGCGAGGAGAGTGGCGCGTGCAGCGGAAGGACGGCGAACCGTTGAATATCCTGGCCGACGCCGCCTACATCGTCGACATCGACGGGCATCCCAAGAAAGTGACGTTTGTTGTCGATATTACCGACCGCAAACGAGCGGAAGAACAGCTGCAACTGACCGTGACGCAGCTTCATGCGGAGATCGAGGAACGCAAGCGCATCGAGAAGATGAAGCGTGAGGTTGAGCGTATCATCCAGCACGACCTGCGCAATCCGCTCAACGGCATCCTGACGGCTACCGAGCTGCTGCTGCGCGGCGAACTGACGCAGGAACAGCAGGAGCTGGCGCTGCTCATCCAGGAGTCGGGCAAGAAGCTCCACACAATGCTCAACAGCTCGATGGACATCATACGAATGGAAGAGGGCAGTTACACCCTCAACGCGCAGGAGCTCAATCTGATTGACGTTCTCAGTGACTGCATGTCTGAGACCGTCGGTCTCGCGCGTAAGTACGGAGTAAGACTCCTGTTTGAAGTCAACGGCACACCGGTTGACTGGAACGATGAGTTCGTAATCTACGGCGAGGAGGTCTACCTCGAGGACCT
>PWMO01000287.1 GCA_003558175.1 Spirochaetaceae bacterium | reverse complement strand
CTCGCGGTCGGAGAACCAGCGTTCTACTACGTCTTCCTGGATCTCGGGCATTACCGCGTACCGTACCGTCTGCGTCTGAACATCGGCTGGAAGCCGCAGGGCGTCGGCATCGAATATCGCGCGCGGTGGCGGCGCCAGGAGAAAGGTTCGGGAATCGTAGTTCACCGGGACCACGTCGACCGCTGCGGTTTCGCGCCGTTCTGCCCCCGCCACAATCGCATATGGAATGCTGATGGCGGAATTAGCCGCCAGCGGTGCCGTCAGCTGCGGACGAACGTGCAGCTCGGTCCCGTCATCGCCGGTCAGCACAAACTGCACCCGCACTTCGTCTTCCAGCTGGACCTCGAAGCCGTCCTGCAGCGGCTCGTAGCCCAGCACGGTGAGCGATCTGGCCTCTCCGTCACCGGTGTCAAGCGTGACGGTAGATTCGGAGTTGAAGGCAAACTCAAGCCCACTGTAGCGGATGCGCAGCTCGGTAATCGGACGCGCTTCATCTTCGAGCGCGAGGGCGCGCCGGCCGCGAAGCGTCAGGGCACCAAACTGTTCGGAGAAGCTCTGGTCGTCGGAAAATTGCAGGAAAACGAGAAGGGCGATAATCCCCGCATACAGAACCGGGATGACCAGCAGGGCTCGCGCCGAGTACTTTTTCATTGTGGCTGCGATTGTAACAAGACGGCCGCCGAATTGCAACAAAACAGGGCGATTCCGGCAACCGACCAGATCCCCGTCGTCCCCGTGCTCGTCCTCGCGTTCGCCTATTGACGGGGTTCGCTGCAGCGTGGGACAATCGCGCTTGTTGCACCTTTGATGCCCCGTGGCGCCGTTTTTCGAGCTCAAGCATCGGGTGTGGGTTGGAAGAGAATAGTATGGATGTATCTGTGTCATGCCGCGCCGGCGCGCGGCTGTTTCAAGGATCAGTGGTGCGCGGACTGATCGGTGCGCTGGCATTCGGTGCGCTGGCATTCGGTGTGCTGCTGTTTGCCGGCTGTGCCACCGTGCCCGATCGCGTTGAAGCAGAGCCCGAGGTGGCAGTTCCCGAGCTGGACGAGGCGGAGCTGGAGGCCTACGAGAGCATCAGTCTCTACATGAGCCTCGGGGACCCGGAGGCGGCCATCGCCGCTTATGAAGAAGCGCGGCTGGAGCAGCCGGATGAACCCCGCACTCGAGTGCTGTTGTCGGGGCTGCTGCTCGCCGCCGGGCAGTTCGAGGCGGCCGCCTCACTGCTGGACAGGGTTCTTTCGGTCGATCCCGATAATGCAGACGCGTTGTTCAACCGCGCCCTGCTGTTGGGGTATGAGGGTGACGTCGCTCGGCAGACGGAGTTGTTACAGAAAGCGCTGCAGCATGATCCCGAGCACGTTCAGGCGCACGCCGCGCTTGGTGAAGCGCTGCTGCAGCAGGGGCGCGTGGACGACGCTCGGCTGGCTTTTGAAGCCGGTCTCGAGCGCGACCAAAACAACTTTGTCGCCCTGGTGGGATTGGGAAACGTTCTGTTGCGCCAGGATGACCACGAAGAGGCCGAAGCGGTGTTGAACCGGGCGGTCGAGATCGATCCGCAGTACTCCTTTGCCTGGTCGGATCGGGGGCGCGAGCGGACCCGGTTGCTCAAGCTGGGTGACGCAGAAGAAGACCTCAGCCGCGCAATCGCATTGCAGCCGGATCACTCGTGGCACTATGTCGACCGTGCGCGTGTCCGCGCTGAGCGGCGGGATTTTCAGGGAGCCATTGATGACTACAGCAGGGCCATCGAACTCGACCCGGACGTGTTCCTCAACTACGCCAACCGGGGTCGCCTGCACGCGTCGGTGCGCAACTTCGACAAAGCGTACGAAGACTACCGGGTCGCTCTCGAGATGCGCCCCGACTACCACACCGCGTTCGGCCCCATGGGAATGCTGACGTTCATGCGTGAGGAGTACAAACAGTCGGCGGACTACTTCCGCCGCGCGTGGCACCACGATGATCGGTATCACAACTATCCGCTGCTCGCGGCTCTCGCGCTGCGCAAAGGCGGTGACGAGGACGGAGCGCGTCGCTACCTGAACTCAATTCTGGGGCAGTTACCGCGCGACACGCTCTACTACGACATGGCGCGCTTCTTCATCACGCCCAACGTCGACAGCCGTCTGCTGCGTCAGATCGAACAGGAAGACAACCGCATGATCAAGGCACAGATGTACTTTCTGATGGGTGGTCATTACGAGCTTCGGGATCAGCAGCGCCTGGCGCGCACCGTCTACCTTCAGGTGGAAGAACAGAAATTGCCGGCTCTGATCGAGAGTCAGTTGGCGACCTGGGCCCTCGACCAGAGGTATCGGTAGTCCATGAAGGGTATCCAGGAGCTGATCACGCACCTCGATCGCGAACGCGAAGTGGTGATACAGGCGCACGATTTTCCCGACCACGACGCCGTCGCTTCGGCGTATGCCCTCGCTTCACTACTGGCCAACAACGGCATCGCGTCCATCCTTTGCTACGGTGGCGAGATTCAGAGCAACAGCCTGGGAGAAGCCATCAACCTGTTGCAGATTCCAATTACGTCGTCCAGCAACGTCAAAATATCCGAGAATGCGCAGATTCTCGTGGTCGACGGCTTCCTGGGCAACAGCAACATGGCAGGACTGCCGGGAGAGATTGTCGGTGTGATCGACCATCACAGTCCGCCGTCGGAGCCGGACTGCAAGTACTGGGACATTCGTGAACATTACGGTTCCTGCTCTACGATCCTGTACGAGTACTACAAGATATCCAAGTGTGAGCTCACGCGCAGTATCGCTACCGCGCTGCTGATGGGGCTGATGATGGACACCGGCTTCATGACCCGCGGAGTGAGTCCGGTGGACCTGGAAGCGTTTTCGACACTCTTCGGCCTTGCAGACTGGCAGAGCGGCGCGCGCCTGCTGCGAAACTCGCTGTCACTCAATGACCTCGCAGTGTTTCGCGAGGCAATCAACAGCTGCATCGTTGCCGACGACTTCTGTTTCGTCCCGATTCAGAAAGAGTGCAGCCCCGAGGTTATGGCGCTGGTGGCCGACTTCTTCCTCGGCATGCGCGAGATACACTTTGTGGTGGTGCTCGAGCCTGAACGCGACGAGTACCGCCTGTCGGTGCGCAGCGAGGATCTGTTTCGGCCCTGCGACGTCATCATCCGCCGTGCGGTCGAAGGAATCGGCGCGGGCGGCGGGCACGTGCACATGGGCGGCGGCAGCATTCCGCGCGATCTGTTTCCCGGCGAAGAGGGGCTGCGGAAGCGCTTCATGGCGGCAATGGGAAAAGAATAGCGACCAGACCACGGCCGTATCGGGCTGCGGCAACGCTTCAATAACCGGAGGGGAGAATCTCGGTGAGTCAGACTACGACAACCGTGCAGCTGCACAACAGAGAGATCACGATCATCGGCACGGCGCACGTTTCACGCGACAGCGTTGACGAGGTATGCCGCTATATCGAGAACGAGCGACCCGACCACGTCTGCGTGGAGATAGACGCTGCGCGCTACCAGTCGCTGGTCGGCGGTGCCGGCTGGTCGCAGCTCAACATCTACCAGGTGCTGCGCCGCCGCAAAGGGTTCTTGCTGCTGGGTAACCTGGTCCTCTCTTCGTTCCAGAAGCGTATCGGTATGGATCTCGGCGTAAAGCCAGGTGAAGAGATGCGCGCCGCGATCGAGGCCGCCCGGGGTGCCGGGATTGGCTACTCCTTCTGTGACCGCGACATCCAGACTACGCTCAAGCGTGCCTGGGCTATGACCGGCTTCTGGGGCAAGAACAAGCTGCTGGCGGCGCTGTTGAGTTCGGTGTTCACGCGAGAGCAGTTCAGCGCCGAAGAGATCGAGAAGCTGAAGCAGACCAGTGCCGTTGAGAGCATGATGGCCGAGCTCGCCGACTATCTGCCGTCGGTCAAGCACGTGCTGATTGACGAGCGTGACCGCTACCTTGCAACCAAGATCTTTCAGTCGCCGGGTGAGCGCCCCGTGGCGGTGGTAGGCGCCGGGCACGTTCCGGGGATTGTGGCGTGGCTCGAGCGCCTCGACCGCGGCGAGTCGTCAACCGACCTCGGCGACATCGACGTGATCCCCCCGCCCAAACGCATCACCCGCGTGCTGCCCTACCTGCTTCCGGCGCTGATACTGGGTCTCATTGTGAGCGGGTTCATTCGCTCCGGCTGGCAGGGTGGCTTCGATATGCTCATGCGCTGGTTCCTGGTCAACGGCACGCTGTCGGCACTGGGCGCGCTTGTCGCCATGGCGCACCCGCTCACGATCATTGCCAGTTTTCTGGCGGCACCAATCACCTCAATGAATCCCACCATCGGCGTCGGGATGGTGAGCGGACTTATGGAAGCCGGGCTGCGTAAGCCGCGAGTCGTGGACTTCGAGACACTGCAGGATGACATCCTCACCGTGCGCGGCTTCTTCCGCAACCGGCTGACGCATATTCTGCTGGTGTTTTTCTTCTCCACGCTCGGCAGTGCGATCGGAACTTTTATCGCGCTGCCCTTCCTCTTTCCCCAGGCGGTGTAGCGTACCGCCCGCCGCGGCCGGAGGGGCGGCCGCCGGAGTCTACCACAAGGCGCGGATGCAGTTGCCGATGCGCGCCACCTGCTGCCACTGCTCGGCACCGTCATCGTCGTCGGGCGCGGCGGCCGGACCCAGGCACCGTTCAAAGCCAAACTCGCGCGCTGCCCGTACCCGCTTACGCAGGTGCAGCACCGGCCGCACCTCTCCGGCCAGGCTCAGCTCTCCGGTGACGGTAGTGCCGCGCGGCAGCGGCCGGTCGGTGCGCGCCGAGAAGAGCGCCATCGCCAGCGGCAGCTCAACGCCCACCTCGCCGATTCGCATACCGCCGGCAACGTTCACGTAAACGTCCTGGTCTGAAAACCGGATGCCGGCGTGTTTCTCGAGCACCGCCGCCACGCGCGAAACGCGGCCGGAATCGATGCGGTCGGAGAAGGTGCGCGACACACCGCCCTTGGCCGGAACCGTCAGCGCCTGTATCTCCACCAGCAGGACCCGCGAGCCCTCGTACACCGGCGCGGCCACCACGCCGGCGGGCAGGGCGCCGTCCCGGTGCACCAGGAAGATGGAGCCGGGGTCGGTCATCTGTATCAGACCGCGTTCGCGCATCGAGAAGATGCCGATCTCGTCGGTAGCGCCAAAGCGGTTCTTCATCGCGCGCAGGATGCGGACGTCGGTCTCGGACTGCTCGAAGTAGAGCACCGTGTCCACCATGTGTTCGAGCACCTTCGGCCCGGCGATGGTGCCTTCCTTGGTGACGTGAGCAACCAGAAACAGCGCGGTGTCGTTGCTGCGCGCCCAATCGGTCAGCTCATAGCTGCAGTAGCGAATCTGATTGACCGTTCCCGGCACGGCCCCTGCTTCAGGATCGTGCATGGTCTGGATGGAATCAATAATGCAGACCGCGGGCCTGACCTTCTCCAGTGCGCTGAGCACGGCCTGAAGCTCGGCGTTTGCCAGTATTGTGATCTGGGCACCGGTAACCCCGAGGCGGTCCGCCCGCCGTCGCACCTGATGTGGCGATTCCTCTCCGGAGACATAGAGCACGCCGCGTGCCGCGAGTGCTCCGGCGCAGTGCAGCATCAGCGTGGACTTGCCGATGCCCGGTTCTCCCCCAACCAGCACCGAACTGCCGGGGGTCAAGCCGCCGCCAAGCACGCGGTCCAGCTCGTCAAAACCGCTGGGCAGGCGCGGATGCTCGGCAGTTGAGACTTCCGCCAGACTCACTGCAGCCGCAGCCGCAGCCGCCGAGCTGCCGCCGGCCGCTCCGCCTGCCGCGCGAACCGTTCGCTCCTGTCGGCGGTCGCCTCGCTGTATCGTCTGCTCCTGCAGGCTGTTCCATTCGCCGCACTGCGGGCAGCGGCCGAGCCACTTGGGCTCGGTATGGCCGCAGGCGCTGCATACGTAGCTGGTCTTACTCTTGCTCACTGCAGTTCACTCCCGGATGCACGATACTGCACTATACTACGGACGGTTGCCGTCTGTCGCACGTGTCGATAGACTGAACCGCCATGTCCGCTACACCGTCGGGCTTAGCGGACATTCCGATAGCGGGAGTTATGCAGGGCGCCGGTGGGAAGATAAGTGCTGTATGCCGGGTTGGATGCGTACGGTGTCAGCGCTGCCGGCTCTGCACTGCCGGCGCGCTCTTAGAGCCCTGCTTTGGCGAGAGCTTCGTCCACGGCGTCCATGACGCCAAAGCTGGTGAATGTTGCGCCGCTGACCGCGTCAACGTCGGTGTTCTGTGCGTCAATAATGCGCTGGATGGTTGTATCGATAGCGCTGTCGGCAAGGCCCGGCGTGTCCTCGTGCTCGGTGACCCGGATCGATACGATCTTGCCTTCGGATATGCCGACTTCAACGGTGATGGGCGCGTAGTACCCGTCGCCGGTACCGGTGTACGTCTCCGCGGCTTCCGCCCTGGGGGCGGGCAGGGCAAGAAGTATTGCAATAAACGAGATTACCAGAAGGCCACCGAGGGCCGTGAGTGCCTTCGTCAGGTCGGAATCCATAGATACCTCCACGTGGTCTACCTTCACTGTGTTGGTGGAACCAGTAGTTGAATAGTTGACCGTATTATGCACGAAAAATACCGAACGCGTCAAACACTCTGTGCCGTACGGCGACGGTACGGATCTCCATCGTCTCCGGAGTGGACCATCGCTTTCACATTCTGTATATTGAACTCTCCAAGATATTACTATGAAACAGATTCTATTGATACTTATCGCAATGACCGCGCTGTACGCGTGCGCCGGCGGTGGTTCTGAAGAGCCGGCGGCCGTCGATCTGGAGCAGATTCGCGAGCGCGGCTATCTCAGAGTGATCACTGCCCCTGATCCCGTTGGGTACTTCATCTACCGTGGCGAGCCCATGGGATATGATCTCGAACTGATCGAGCGTTTCGGTGAGCATCTGGGTCTCCCGGTGGAGATCGTGTCCGCTGCCGACATTGCGCAGATGACGGAAATGCTTGAGGCCGGCGAGGGAGACCTGATCGCGCACCGCTTGACGGTCAACGGCCGGCGCCGCGAGCAATTGCAGGTCAGCCGGCCCCTCTACTTCACGCGTCCCGTGCTGGTGCAACGCAAACCGGCCGGCTGGCGTGACCTCACGCCGCGGCAGCTGGAGGCACGACTGCTGCGAAGCCCCGTCAGTCTCGATGGTATCCGGGTTCATGTCGGCAACGGGTCGGTCTATTCGGAGCGGCTTGCCAATCTTGCACAGGAAGCGGGCATCGAGATCGAAGTGGTCGAAGCCGAAGAAGAGGTTTCAAACCGGCAGCTCGTGGCCGGAGTCGCCGACGGGTCGTTTGATTTCGCCGTGGTGGACGAAGAGATCGCGGTCCTGGAAGCAGGGCTGCACCCGGTGCTGGACGTGAAAACCCCGGTGGGGCTTTCGCAGCAGGTCTCCTGGGGGCTGCGGCACGACACCCCGGATCTTCTCGGGGCGATTGACGCTTGGCTCGACGCTGCGCAGAGCGGTGCCGACCACGTGGCGTTGCGACGCAAGTACCTTCATGACGTGTCCGGGTATCGCCGGCGCGTGGCCAGTGATCTTTTTCCGCTGCAGACCGGCACTATCTCACCCTATGACGATCTCTTCCGGCGCTACGCCCGGAGGCTCGACTGGGACTGGCGGATGCTTGCTGCGCTTGCATACCAGGAGTCGCGATTTGATCCGCGGGCGCGTTCCTGGATGGGAGCAATGGGACTGATGCAGCTCATGCCGGCCACGGCGCGGCATTTCGGAGCCAGAAACGTCTACGATCCGCATGACAATCTGCGCGCGGCTACGTCATTCCTTGTCTGGTTACAGTACTACTGGGCCGAACGCATAATTGATCCCGAGGAGCGGCTGCGGTTTGTGATCGCTTCCTACAACGTCGGGCAGGGACATGTCGAGGACGCGCGGCGCCTGGCGATGCTCTACGAGTCGGACCCGGACGTCTGGCACGGAAACGTCGACCACTACCTGCTGGCGAAGGCAAATCCCGAGTACTACAACAACGACGTGGTCCAGTTCGGCTTTGCCAGGGGCAGCGAACCGGTCAACTTCGTGAACCGCGTGTATGCGTTGACTACCCATTACCGGAATTTTGCCGAGTAGGCGTCTGTGGGTGTATACTGGTCGTCGGAGGCCTGAATGACGCGAGCACGAACGGCGCTCGGCGTGATGACTCTGTTGCTGTTGACCGCCTGGACTGAAGCTCAGTCGGTTCCGCCGGCGGCGGAGGCCGCACTGGGAACCTCACTGAGACTCAGCGGTCAGCCGATGCAACAGAGAGTCACCGGCCCGGGGCTGGAACCGTGGCGCAATCAAAAGGATTACCGCCTGCTCGTGCGTCTTGTCGATTCTTCAGGAGACCCGTACCACGGCGGCGAGGCCGCCGCTCCGCGGGGAGAGTTCACCGTTGAGGTGCCACCGCCCGCCGCTGAAGCGCTGATTCCCGTCATGGATTACAGCGCCGAGATCGTCTCGATGTTTGCCGAGTCGTACTTCGGGCCGATACCGCTGACGCCCGCGGTCACTCCTGCCGATGCCCGCATTCAGCGATTCTCGCGGATTGAAGTGCGAAGCCGGGAAGGGCAGTCGGCGGGGTTCATTCAGCGCTGGCTCCAGACGGAGACTTCCACCATGCGCGTCGGCTGGGTCTACGCCGATCGCGACGTCGCGATCAGCGGGCGCGCAGACGCTCCCGGGGTTTCCGGAGAGGTCGATCTGCGGCTGAAACGTGGTTGGAACCGGGTAGTCATGATGCTGACCTACGAGCGCGGGCGCCAGGGGCGCTTTCTGCTGCGAACCGCGGCCGAACCCGCCGACATTCGCTGGATCTACTGGGAACTCGGCAGCGGTTGATCACCCGCGCACTGTCCCGCCCTCGCCCACCAGGTGCGACACCCTGCGCTGCGTGACGCCATCAGGCGTCGGCGTATTCCTCGTAGAACTGCCGCATCGCCCGTTCGCCGCGGCGGTCAATGTAGGCGATGACGCCCGGATGATACTCAACGGCTACCCGGGACCCGTTGGCGATATCGCGAAACTGGGCGCGCGTCAGCTCCACCGTCACGCGTTCGGTCACCGGTTCGCGATATCCACCGCTGTGTGACGGACGCGAGTCGCGCAGGCGCAGCAACTGAGAACCCGCACGCACGAGCACGTTGCCTTCCATGAACCGCCAATCGGCGCCCGAATAGACCACCGAAAGCACATAGCGGTTGTCCGAGCCGTCGGTGGGAGAAACCACCCCCAGCTCCACCGTGTCGGTGTCGTCCCGGTAAATGACCAGCCGATGTACCACAAAGGCGTCGTCCGAGTAGCTTGTCTGGACCTGGTAACTGATCGCACCGGTATCTACGAGCGTGGTCTCCGCCCGCGACGCGCAGCCTGCAGCCGACCAGAGCAGCAGCACGAGCAGCGCGGATACAATCGGCGCACATGAGCCGGGTGCGCTTGCGCGCACCGCCGCACTCTGATGTCTGGTCACGGTCATGGCACCTCCGCTGTCAAAGTATAGCACGCGCTGTCAAAGTATAGCACGGCGATGCGCCAACCACACTGTCGCGGACACTTTCGCGGGCACGGTCGCGTGCACCCTACGGCAGCAGCACGGTGGAACCGGTTGTCTTGCGCGCCTCGAGATCACGGTGTGCCTGTGCCACGTCGATCAGCGCGTACTCCTGATTGATTGCCACCGTGACCGCGCCGCCTCTGACAGCCTCGAAGAGCTCGGCCGCCGCCGCGAGCAGTTCCTGCCTGTCGGCAATGTAGTGGAACAGTGTCGGACGGGTAAGAAACAGTGAACCTTTCTGCGCCAGGAGCTTCGGCTCGATCGCGGGAACCGGGCCCGAGGCGTTGCCGAACGTCACCATCATCCCAAGCGGGCGCAGGCAGTCCAGTGAACCGTCGAAGGTCTCCTTCCCAACCGAGTCGTAGACCACCGGCAGTCCCTTGCCGCCGGTAATCTCGCGGACCTCGGCGACGAAGTCCTGCAGCGTGTAATCAATCACATGATCACAGCCGTTCTCGCGTGCGACCTGGGCCTTCTCTTCCGAACCGACCGTTCCAATCACGGTTGCTCCAAGGTGCTTTGCCCAGCTGCACAGGATCAGACCCACTCCGCCTGCGGCGGCATGGACAAGAATCGTGTCACCCTGCTGTACGCGGTAGGTTCGTCGCAGCAGAAACTGCGCCGTCAACCCGCGCAGCATGATACCGGCGGCGGTGGCGTCAGGGATGTCGTCCGGCAGCTTCACGCAGCGGTGCGCCGGAAGCACCCGCATCTCAGCGTACGACCCCTGCTGGTTGTGCACGTAGGCAACGCGGTCCCCAACGGCGATGTCGCGGACATCGGCGCCAACGGCTTCGACCACGCCGGCCGCCTCGGCTCCCAGCCCGTGAGGGAGATGGGGCAGCGTGTAGAGCCCGGATCTGAAGTAGATGTCAACGAAGTTCAATCCCACGGCGGTCTGCCGCAGCAGAACCTCACCGGGTCCGGGTTCCGCGAGCTCGACATCGACCCACTTCATTACCTCCGGCCCGCCGGTCTGCTCAATAACGATTGCCTTGGCCATCATTCCCTCCTTGTGCCGGGCCGCGCGCCCGACACTGTGCTCAGCGTTCGCCCGCCCGGCGGCGCGCCTCTTCAAACGCCGCCTGGTCGGCCCGGAATGCTTCCGCATCAGGCCCGATGCGTTCAATCCAGACACGCTCGATGCGGTCGCGACGCTGGATGGCGTCTACCACCTCCTGGCCCTCGACAACGCGGCCAAACACCGCGTGTGCCCCGTCAAGCCACGGCGTGGCAGTATGCGTAATAAAGAACTGACTTCCGTTGGTGTTGGGACCGGCATTTGCCATGGAAAGGATGCCGGGGCCGGAATGGCGCAGTTGCGGATGAAACTCGTCCGGGAAACGGTAGCCAGGTCCGCCGCGGCCGCTGCCCTCAGGGTCGCCGCCCTGAATCATGAAGTCGTCGATCACGCGGTGAAAGGTAAGCCCGTCGTAGAACCGGACGCCTTCGCCGCGGTTGTGCTGAATGGTCCCTTCTGCCAGTCCAACAAAGTTCATCACCGTCATGGGTGCGCGCTGGTATTCCAGTTCGATGATGATCGTGCCCCGATTGGTTTCCAGGTGGGCGTATACCCCGTGTGGGAGGCCGTTTGATGCTCCGGCGGGTTCCGTGACCGCCAGCAGCACCAGGCCGCCAAGGGCAAGAATCGGCAGTCTTCCTTCCGTCATTTGGTTCCCTCTATCATTCGGTTTCTCCTCACGCAGGTTCTCTGCTCGGCGTTCGCATGTGAAATCCCAATCACGTCGAACTCGATCATTCCGCCGTGCCCTGCGAGGTGACCGTCCGCAGCTCGCGCACCATTAGAACGCCTTCAATGGCGCGCATGCGCTGCATCGCATCCTCAGCGAGTTTGCCGTCAACATCGATGATATTATAGGCCAGTTCTTCCCGATGCCGGTTCAGAAGGTCCAGAATATTGCGGTTCTCTGCCGCGAGAATCGCGGTGATCTGACCCACCATGTTTGGAATGTTACGGTTGGCGATGGTAATGCGCTCGTTCTCCGCCGGTTGCATCACGCAGTCGGGGAAGTTCACCGAGTTCACGACGTTACCCGTGAAGAGATAGTCTCGCAGCTGCCTCGCCGCCATAACGGCGCAGTTCTCCTCCGCCTCGGGTGTTGAAGCGCCGAGGTGCGGGATCGGGAGCACTTTCTCATTGGCAACCAGCCTGTCGGTGGGGAAGTCGGTAACGTAGCACGCTACCGTTTCATCGGCAATCGCCGCCAGCAGTGCGTCATCATCCACCAGGCCACCACGGGCGAAGTTCAGAATGCGGACGCCTTTCTTCATTCTGCCGAACGCTGCGCTATTGAGCATTGCGCGGGTGTCTCCGTTCAAGGGCACATGCAGACTGATGAAGTCCGACTGGGAGTACAGCGCCTCCGCCGTCTCCGCTCGCTCCACCGTACGAGACAGCCCCCAGGCCGACTCTACCGACAGATACGGGTCGTGCCCGATAACGCGCATTCCGAGCGCTTCGGCTGCATTGCAGACCATTACACCGATTGCTCCCATCCCGATAACACCCAGTGTCTTGCCGGCGATCTCCGGTCCGGCAAACGACGACTTATTCTTCTCTACCAGGACGTTGAGTTCGTCTCCTTTTCCGGCGAGCGACCGAGTCCATTCAATCCCTTCTACGATCCGTCGCGATGACAGCAGCAGGCCGGAGATGACCAGCTCCTTCACGCTGTTGGCGTTGGCGCCGGGGGTATTGAAGGCGACAATCCCCACCTCGCTGCAGCGGTCTACCGGGATATTGTTGTACCCGGCTCCTGCTCGCGCGATCGCCTTGAGGTTGGTGCCGAAGTCCAGGTCGTTCAGCTTGGCACTGCGGGCGATGATGGCATCCGGGTTCTCGATCTCGGGGCCATACTCAATTCCCGCCTGCTTCAATACGTCCAGTCCTTTCTCGGCAATCTTGTTGTACGTTCGTACTCTGTACATAGCCTCCTCCTCAGGTGGTGGCGTGTGGTTCCAGCCTTCCAGCATAACCCGACGACTCCGGTATCATCAATGAAAAGCTCACTGACGCCGGATTACTCTTCGCCGGGTCGCAGCTGCAGCCCGAGTTCCTCGAGCTGGGCCGGATCTACTTCGGACGGTGAATCGTCCATCAACGACACACCTGCGGTGTTCTTGGGGAACGCAATGACCTCTCTGATGCTGGTTTCGCCGGCCATGATCATCACCAGGCGGTCGAGCCCGGGAGCGATTCCGCCGTGCGGCGGCGGGCCGTACTGAAACGCGTCAAGCAGGAAGCCGAACCGGCGCTGCGCTTCCTCTTCGCTGAACCCCACAATATTGAAGATGCGCTGCTGCAACGCCGGGTCGTGGATTCGGATCGACCCCGATGCCAGTTCGAAGCCGTTGCAGACCAGGTCGTAGAGATCGCCTTTGACCGAACCGGGATCGTTTTCGAGCGTCTCAAGAAACCGTTGCTGCGGCATAGTGAACATGTGATGCGCCGCTTCCCAGCGCTGTTCGTCGTCGTTCCACTCGAACAGCGGGAAGTCGATGATCCAGGCAAAGCTGAAGCGCGCCGGATCGCAGAGGCCGAGATCCCTGCCAAGCCGGCTGCGTACCGCACCCAGCGCGGTGCAGGCGGTCTTCCACTGGTCGGCTACGAAAAGCAGCAGATCGCCGGGACGCGCGCCAAGCGCCGCGCACACGTCGGCCGAGCGCTCGGCAAAGAACCTGGCGATGCCGCCCTCAAGCGCTCCGGAATCGGTGACTTTCATCCATGCGAGGCCGCGCGCGCCGTAGGTCT
>PWMO01000033.1 GCA_003558175.1 Spirochaetaceae bacterium | reverse complement strand
GCCCTGCCTCAAACTCCGACAGCCCGAACTCGAGAACGATCAGTGCCAACACGGGGGCCAGCAAGCCGTTGAACCCGTCACTGAATCCATGACTGACCGAAATGATGCCGAGATCGAAATACGTCTTCGCCGCGGTTGCCCTGGCCCTCACGATATTAGTCCCTCACACGCGTGGAAGTATGCAGTTGATGTCCCCTTTCTTCAACGGCAAACCGTTGACAGCAGGGCAAACACATGTTGAAGTCCGGCAGCGGCTCAATAGTAGAACACTTCGTCGAGCTCCAGGATGCGCTACTTCATCTCATCGATGCAGAAACACTCCGAGCTATTTCCGACGTCGCCGCGAGGGTCCCCAATGAGACGTCGCGGTGACACCCCGCAACTATTCCGGAACGGACAAGGACAGACAACGCGATCAGACACTCCATTCGCCGGCCCACAGCTTTTGGAGAAAGAGGTTCACCGGTAGTATCTCTATCCCGTCCGTGATTCGTCGTGGGGCATCTCCGTCGTAGACGAGTAGCCGCCGGCGGAACGGGCCTTCGTCAGCAATTGCGCGCAATCCGCTCAGATGACGATCAGCGGGGTTGGGGTGCGCTTTCACTTCGATTGCCAGGTCGTCTCCGACGACGAAATCGACTTCCTTTCCGTGCCGGGTCCGCCAGAAGGTGAGGGGACGATCGTCTCTGGTGTACGAGAGCCACGCGCGCAGTTCCGTGTAGATGAAGTGCTCGAGCGCTTTGCCCCAGCCCTCGGTGCCCCGCTCGACGAAGCGCACACCGCGCAGCGTGTTCGAAACGCCGACATCAAAAAAGTAGAGCTTGCCTGTAGAAATCGCCTTCCGCTTCGCGCCTCGACGATAGGGCTCAAGGACCTCGGCGATCAGCGTATCGGACAGGACCTCGAAGTACTCGCGAACCGTGCGTGCCGGAACCGCGGCATCGGACGCAACCGCTTCGAAGTTGACAAGCTCGGTATTCATTGTCGCCGCCGTTCTCAGGAAACGCGAAAACGCGTCGATGCGTCGGACGATTCCTTCCTGCTGAATCTCCTGCTGCAAATAGGTTCCGCAGTAGGCGGCGAGGTCATCGGCCGAATCGCTGCTGAACCAGATGCCGGGCAGCGTTCCGAAGCACAGCATCCGCTGCAGGTCAAGCACTCCGAGTTCGCGAAGCTCGGCGGACGTGAGGGGAAAGAGCTTCCGCACTCTCGCCCGTCCGCCGAGGAGGTTGCTCCCTGAGCGAACCAGCTTCCTCGCGCTCGACCCGGTCAGCACGAACGGAATCGAGTCGCGATCGATGAGCAGCTGCACCTCGTCGAGCAGGACCGGCAGTTTCTGGATCTCATCGATGATGACAGGATTCTCCCTGTCGACGCCCGAGGAGGCGATCTCATCGCGCATGATCCGTGGACGGGCGCTCAGCCGAAAGAACACGTCGGTCTCCAGCAGGTTGTACCAACGTGCCGCGGGAAACTGCTGCCGCAGCAGCGTCGTCTTGCCGGTCTGTCGCGGACCGAACAGAAACACCGAGCGCGACAGATCCCCAAGCGACAGACTTCTGGAGACGTACATACGGAATGGTAGCATCAATGGGGCAATTTCGCAAGATCTTGCGGATTATTTGGTAAATTCCGCAACATATTTCTGAATGGCCCAGGATGGCTGGAGCGGCGCGACTCGCACGCGATAGTGTAACGGCATGTCGGCGGCGGTCGTGCTGGTGCGCCGGGAGGAACTACCGCCGCTGCCGGTGATTGGCGGGCCGGCGCTGATAGGTGGCGTGGGGTGCGTGGGGCAGTTGAGGTGGGCCCCTCGGTGAAGACCACTCAACGAGGGGCGTACGCTACTCCATCCCCCTGCTCAGGCTGTAGCCTGAGCGCCGCCGGTTGCACCTCGCGGCTGTCAACTCGCTTGTCCGGTCAACGCGTGCGATGCCAGCGGAAGAATCTCGCCACACCCGCAAACAGAAACCCTATTCCCATTACGGTTCCGATTGCGAATCCAATGATACCGAACACCGGAATACCATTGATCTGTGGTTGAATGTCTGCGTGCACGACCAGCGCCGAGCTGACCAGCAGTGCCGAAAGCACCAGTGCAAAGGTGGTGCGAAAACCGACCCGGTCAATGGTCTCGGATACCATCTCTGCCTGAGGTGAGTGAACCTTCATGTGAGGATTGCGGACGAGACGCCGGGCGTCCTGCAGAAAGGCCGGCGCATCCAGCAGCATATCACTCCAGTTGAGCGCGGAATCCAGCAGCCGGTTTCCCGCACGTCGCGATGCCAGCTGGCTGGCCCAGATTCGCGCGCTGAAGCCTCTTAGATGTGTCAGCAACTGGAACCTGGGGTCAAGACCCACTCCGATTGTCTGAAGCCCTCCGATAACCTTGGCTACATAGATCAGCCTGGGCGGAAGTCGTACCCCGAAGCCGATTACCATTCGCAACAGCTGCATAAACGCCTGGGGAACGTCGATGTTTTCCAGAGGTCTGTCAAGATGCGCCTCAACATAATCATGAACCGCAGATTCAAACGCAATCTGATCAACCGTTCCTTCCGCGTGCCCCATCCGCAGCAGTGACCGTGCCACCAGCACTGAGTCCAGCCGTGACAGTCCGATTATCATCAGATTGAGATTCTCCTGCTCGTGCGGGCGAAGCGAATACACCATCCCGAAGTCAATGAAGCAGACCACATTACCCGGCAGCACCATGAAGTTCCCCGGATGCGGATCAGCGTGGAAGTGCCCGTTGATGAACAGTTGCGACAATATGAAATCTGCCGTACGCTCGTTGATCAGCGTCTTGTTAAACTGTTGTCCGTCATCGGCGATGACGTCCGATATCTTGGTTCCATGAATGAACTCTTGCACCAGTACGTCGCGGGTCGTGTACTGCTCAAAGACTCGCGGGACCGCGACGGTCTTGTCATCCTGGTACTCGTCGATGAACTTCTTCACGCTGAGACTCTCTTCCTGGAAATCGAGTTCTTTCAGGATCTGGGCCTCAAACTCTTCCACGATTTCGCGCGCTTTGATCACTCTGAAGTAATGCGTTCGATGATCGAGAAACCCGGCCAACTGCTTGAGGATCTCTATGTCGGCCTGAATGCGTTGCTCGATACCCGGGCGCTTGATCTTAACCGCGACCGGTTGGCCGGTCGGCAGGATGGCCCGGTGAACCTGCGCGAGAGAAGCTGCACCCTCGACCTCGTCGAAGAACGTCAAAAAGAGCCGATCGATCGGCACGCCAAGGCTCTCCTCAACCCGCAGACGAGCTTCGGCGGCCGAGAACGGAGCCACGGCATCCTGGAGTTTCTTCATTTCGATCACGATTGACTCGGGAATCAGGTCTCCGCGATCACTCAGGATCTGTCCGAACTTGATAGCGGCCGGACCAAGTTCCTCGAGCGCGCGGCGTAACCGTTCGCCGAAAGTCTCTCTTACGAGGCGCGGCGGCCGATAGCGGCCG
>PWMO01000466.1 GCA_003558175.1 Spirochaetaceae bacterium | reverse complement strand
GCCAGGCCCGCGTCAAAGTCTGCAAGTGCCTCAGCATCCTTAGCCATCACCCGATGCACGACGCCTCGGTAATAGTATGCCTTCCAGTTGTCGTCATCCAGCTCAAGGGTTCGCGTGAAGTCGGAAATCGCACGCTGGTAGTCTGCCTCGGCAAAATAGGCCATGCCACGATGAATATGCACAATGGATTGAATATGCGGTTTTGGTTCGTGAGTGAGGATCTCCGAGTAAATCTCAATGGCGCGTGAAAACTGCTGTTGATTGTGCGCATAGAGGGCCTTCAACAGCAGGTTGTCGATGGAGTCGTTGGCCGAGACAATCAGGGTTGGATCGAGCACGTCCGGGGTACCGAGGGAGTCTTTGGCGCTGCCGTCGGTAAGGGCGGGCTGCCCCGCGCTGCGACGGCTCGCGGCGTCCTGTATCTTGTTCCAGAACTCGTGCCGCCGCTTCGCGAGCTCGCCATGAAGACGCCGCTGATAGTCTCTGATCTCCTGGAAAACAATGTCGGCCAGGGTAAGATTAGCGTTGAGGGCTGCCAGTTTCCGCTGCAGCGGCTCGTCAAACGGAGTAAACTCAGCTTTGTAGATCAGTTCGTGCTCAACCTCGGCCCACGCGTCCTGCAGATTGGTACGCAGCTGAATCTCCACGATGAGGTCCTCGCCGATGTGGAAGCTCTCTTCGATATCTTCAGGAAGCTCGATCAATACGTGGGTGGACTCGTATCCGAACTCGTGACTCGCGAAATGTGATCCTTTGCGCTCGACTTCCACGACCCGATAGGTCTCCTGCAAATGCTGTTCAATCTCTTTCAGATCCGACATAAACGGGCAGACCACGCGAATTCCCAGCACGTCGTTCAGACGCAGACGCCGCTGTCCGACCCCGTTGTGCTTCATGCGTCGCAGCACTTTCTCGTAGAAGCTCTCGAAAGACTTCACGCGGTACTTGATTGTCGGCTGCAGCCCGACCCGGTTCAGCGAGCCCCGCAGACGCCGCTGCATCTCATGCAGCGCCTTGGCATAGGTATCATACCGGAGCTGATACTGCCGTTTCAGCTCGGTGCGGCTGGCGGGAGGAAGTTCGATCCACGTCATACTTTCTGATGCTCCTGCTGCAGTGGATTGTCCTACGCCGTTTACTATATCATGGAGCGCGTGTTGGCGAAACCAAGACTTCACATCATCGAACTGTCGTTGCTCCTGATTCTGGTGGGCTTCACGTGGGCCTTCTATCGCATCATGGCGCCGTTTATTCTCAATGTGTTTCTCGCCATGGTGTTCGCCAACATCTGTTGGCGCCCGTACTGCCGTCTACGCGACGCGCTCCGCGGCAACGCTCCTGCTGCGGCCGCCGTGACCGTCATTCTGGCCTTCGTACTGGTCGCCATCCCGATCGGCGTGGTTGGCCTGCTGATTTATCACGAAGCCGTTCAGGGTTACGCGGCTATCCGAGAGGTGTGGCCCGATGCTGGACACACACTGGCGGAGATCGACATCCGTAGCTGGCTTGGGCAGCTGCCGCTGATTGGCGAGGCTCTGCGCGACGGTCCAACGGTAGAGCTGCAGGACGTCGTCCGCGGAGTATTTGAGTTCGGCTCGGACTTTGTGGTCGAGATCTCGCGCCGCTCATTTGTCAGCATCACTTCGGCGCTGGTTAATTCGGTACTGATCCTGTTTCTGATGTTCTTTCTCCTGGTTGACGGCGAGCGGCTTGTTGGCCGTCTCTACGCTGCGCTGCCCCTGCCGGACCAGTACGTGCGGCAGCTGGCAGGCGAGACAATGCGCACCAGCAGCGCCACGCTGATCAGTACCGTCATCATCGGCATGATCGAGGGCGCCTACGGCGGGGGGCTCTTCGCGCTTTTCGGGCTGCCGTCGCCGGTGCTCTGGGCGGTCATCATTATGATACTGTCCATGATTCCGCTGATTGGAGCCAACCTGGTTCTCACCCCGGCGGGCATCGTTCTGATTCTCTCCGGCAGGCCGTTGGCCGGCATCACAATCGCGCTGCTCGGCTACGGCGGCGTTGCCGTCACGCAGAACGTTCTCCGACCAAAGCTGCTGGGAGACCGTTCGGGCCTGCATCCGGCCCTCGTGCTCCTTTCCACCATTGGCGGTATTGCGTGGATGGGACTCATCGGCTTTCTGATCGGACCGCTGATTGCATCGCTGTTTATTGCCTCATGGGCCCAATTTGCCCGTTTCTATCGCGAGCAGTACGCACACAAGGATACCGGGAGCTCAGCGAAGCGTCGCAAGCGGCGGCCGCTCTCGAGCCGCCCGCCACAGGACAGAGCTCTATAACGCGTCCGCGTGCAGCGAACTGATCAGTTCGAGCTTGTTTCGAACACCGTGTTTGCGGTAGACACTGGAAAGGTGTTTCTTGACGGTAACTTCGGCAATCGAAAGCCGCAGCGCGATCTCGCGGTTGGAAACTCCACTGATCACGTAGCGCAGAACTTCTGATTCTCGAGTCGTGAGGCCCGATTCGGGACGCGCCGAGCCGATCATCAATTCCAGCAGATATCCCACTCGCGAACCGGCGACCTCAACCTGACGCATGCGCAGCGAGAGATGAGCACCGGAGGCACTCAGCGTATGAAATCGCTCACCCCGTCGGCCGTTCAACTCCACCGACCGGCGGCGCAGAGACTCGAAACTGGCCGGATGAATCTGTTCGGCAATGGATGTCCCCATTATTGTCCGGCGAGACGCTCCGAGAAGCTCTGCTGCCGCGAGACTGCAGAAGGCGATCCGAAATCTCAGGTCCAGCAGAATCAGGGCGCTTTCTATAAGGTCGGTGACCTCAGGAATCACCTGTACGGCTGTCTGAGCCACGTGAGCGGATCCGCGCGGCGCCGCGGCATCCATCATGAGCACGTGGCGCAGCACTGCCTCTTGCTTGAGTGCCATTCTCATGAGTGCACAGTCGAGGGGTGACTGCACCCGCTCGTCGTTGGCACAGAGAAATCGCTTGAGGGAATCGCACACCGCAACCTGATCGAACTGATCAAGCAGTGGCTGCAGGCCGTACTTCGGCAAGCTCTCGACAAAGAACAGGGTCAGCACCTCGGCCGAGTAGATCTCCGCCAGACCGCGCAACCCTCGTATCACGTCGTCCAATTCAGTGGCGGAGCCGACATGTGTCGCGATGAATTGCATATCGATTACGATGCGGCGCACCGGGGCCTCGTAGCGACTCTCAATGGCCGCGAGTTCTCTCCCCAGAGACTCGAGTACCGCTCCGGCTCCGAGGATCTTTCCCGGGTGCGCAAGCTCCTCTATCAGCACCGGATGAAAGACATCACCGGGCGACCTCGGGCCGGAATAGCGTACTACCGCATCGACAATGGTCAGCGACCCCTGATCAGCCGCCACGAGTGCCACTCCCCGTTCGTGCTGCGGTTGCAGCAGAAATGAGCACAACGTCAGAAGTCTTTCCTGTTTGGCCTTGTACACGTACAGGGCGTGGCACCGAGACACCACCGGCGCATCGAGAACATTTGAGTTCACTCTACATACTATAGGTAATCCAGCGGGATTTGCAAATTTGCCGCGCAACAGAGGTGCGGCGGGCAATGAGGGCGCGCGGATCAGCGCGCGGGATCCGTCGTTGCTTCTCCGTTTTCAAGTGCCGCAGCCCTGGCCTCAACTTCTTCGCGACGCGCTTCGCGATACTGCCGCAGCGCCTTGCCAAGCTCGGGGTCACTCAGCGCCAGAATGCGCGCCGCCAGCAGCCCGGCATTGAGCCCGTTGTTGATGGCGACCGTTGCGACAGGTACTCCTCGCGGCATCTGTACGATCGACAGCAGTGAGTCGAGACCATCGAGACTGCTGCCGCGCACCGGAACCCCAATCACCGGCAAGTCGGTCAGCGCCGCCACCATTCCGGGCAGATGCGCCGCCCCACCCGCTCCGGCGACAATCACTTCAATGCCCCGTTCCGCCGCTCCGCGAGCGTATTCCACCATACGCAGCGGCGTGCGATGGGCCGAAACGATGCTGGTTTCCACGGGCACGCCCAGCGTCTGCAGTATCTCAACCGCGGGACGCATGGTCGGCAGGTCCGAGTCGCTGCCCATGATAACCGCAACGCGAGGCGCGGCTGCATCACGCTCACCGCCGGCGGCGCGCCCGGCGTCTGCTTCGCTCCCGGTGTCCGTGGAGCGGCCCGTCTCATGCTTCGACAGTTCTTTCGACACGATCTTCCCCCCGTACGATAAGCGCGGCCGCCGCGGCCTGCGCGCGTTCTACAGCAACAGTCGGATCCGCCGCAACGGCAGTGATGTGTCCCATCTTGCGCCCGGCGACGCAGGTTCGTTTGCCGTAGAGGTGCAGCGAAACTCCCGACAGCGCCAGCGCCCGCTCCAGCCCTTCAACCACCGTCGCTCCACGGTAGCCGTGAGCTCCAAGCAGATTGATCATGGCAGCGGCCGCGAGCGTTTCGCAGCTCCCGAGCGGCAATCCGAGTACTGCACGCAGGTGCTGCTCGAATTGACTGGTCACGCACGCTTCAATGGTGTAATGCCCGCTATTGTGCGGCCGAGGTGCAATCTCGTTCACCAGGATGCGGTCCCGCGAATCCAGAAACAGCTCGACACCGTGCACCCCCACCCCGCCGAGCGCCTCTACCGCGGCTTCGGCCACGCGCACTGCCTCCCGTGTCATTGCCGCATCAATTTCCGCCGGCGCCAGCACGTGTGTACAGATGTTGGCTGCGGGGTCAAAGACCATCTCGACCGGATCGTACGAAACCGTCGTTCCGTCAATGCCCCGCACGACCAGTACCGCGAGTTCGGTGCGAATATCTACCAGCTCTTCCAGCAGCGACGGGCCGGGGATCCGCTCCTGCTCGGCATCACGCAGGATTGCCACGCCACGCCCGTCATAGCCGCCGCGGCGCACTTTCTGCACCGCCGGTAGCCCAAACCGTGTCAGGCAGCTGTGGTCTTCTGGATCGAAAGCCACGAATCGCGGTCCCGGCAGTCCGGCATGTGCGAACAGCTCGCGCTGCACGAGCTTATCCTGCACCACCGCGAGTACATCGGGAGACGGCAGAATGTGGTGTCCGGCCTCATTGAGGCGCCGCAACGATGCCACATCGATGTGCTCGATCTCATACGTCGTGACCCGGCTCGCTTCAACCAGCTGCGCGATCGCGTCGGCGTCCGTCAGAGGCCCGGTGATAAACCGGTCGGCCAGAGCGGCACACGGCGCATCGACTGCCGGGTCGAGCACTGCCACCGTGATATCCATGCGTCGCGCCTCTGCAATCAGCATCTTGCCGAGCTGTCCGCCGCCGAGGATTCCGAGCTGCTGCTGCTCTCGATGCCGCGGACCCGTACTGCCGTGGGAATCAGAAGCGAAGAAAGTAGAAAGAGTGTCTGCCACAGTATCCCCCGTACCGTCACCCGACCTGCCGGACCCGCCGTTCTGCACCGCCCTGCGCCGTTGCGCTTACCCTCCGGAGTCAGCGTCTGGCCAGGACGTCGCAAATCTCGTCCAGACTGTCACTGTTTTTCTGGATGATCTCGTACGCAAGACGCGACAGCTGCAACATGTTGCGCGCTCCCGCATCATCCATCTCTTCGCTGCAGCCAAGCAACGGAGCGTTGAAGCGATAGTAGCGCACCCCCCGAAGCTTGTTCAACTGATGGTTGACCAGCTCACTCTGCGCATCGGTTGTCATGCTGGACAACGGCACCCCTTTGACCGGCGAGACCCAGTCCAGATACCCCCAGCGGCGCATCTCGTGGTAACTGTAGCGCGCCACGGTGGTCCCGGTTCCAATCGAAAGAATCGCATAGCTTCTGGCGTGAGGAAAGAGCTTCTGCGCTTCAATCAACGCACAGAGCGCCGGATTAGCCGCGATAATCGCACCGTCGATCAAACAGTAGCGTTCTCCCGAGTCCGGCACCGATGCGATGTAGGCCGGATCAAAAAAGGTAGGCGCAGCGGCCGTTGCCCGCGCCACGTCGCGCAGAAAAAAGTCCGGCTCCGACTCGTTCCAGGGGCCCGGTTTGCGCTTGAAGAAGTGCGGCCTTCTGCGCTCGGTGTCGTAGCTGGTCACCAGCAGTGAGGTAGCTGCCTCGCGCAGCGTTCGCTCGCCAAAGATGTCCTCCAGCACGTGTTCAAATCCGGACGCGTCATACTTGTCGCCAAAGGCCTGTTTGACCGAGCGCAGCGTGTTGAACTTGGAGCGCGGAAAGATCTCGAGCCCGCGTTCGGTATACATCTCGAGCATCTCTTCCAGCGAGACAAACGGCCGTCCGGTCGGACGGCCTGTGTTTGAATCCAGCTCCGGTACCGCCATCCCGAGGGCGATCATGCCCCCGGTCGAGGTCCCGGCAATCAGGTCAAAGATGCGAAAGAACGGCTTATGATTATTGCGTTTTGCCAGCCGCCGCCGCACCTCTTGCAGCAGGATAACCGGTATGATCCCGCGCACGCCGCCGCCGTCTATGGACAGAATCGTGACGTGTGAACGCGGGAAGAGGGCCATCGTGCCTACAGGCTCTCTTCAAACATCCGGTCCAGCTCTGTACGCAGCTGCTGCAGGACACCTTCATACTGCTGTCGCAAGCGTCCCATATGCTGTTGCAGCGCCGAAGCGAATTCCGGATCCTGGGCGGGGTCGATCTTGACCGCATGTCCAAACTGCCGTGCCAACTCTTCTTCGCGCTGCCGCATACGATCGGCAAACGCGTTACGCAGCTGTTCAATCAAGTGCTGTCGGTTCTCAAGGTACTGCTTCAGCAGACCGCGGGTCTGCTCGAAGAGCTGCTGCACAGACCCTCGATCCTTGATGACCGCGCCAAGCCCCTTCTCCAGCGTGTCGATCTTAGCCAGGTCCGCCTCGCTGTTTGGAAGGCCAAGATTAGACATGATCACCTGGTAGAAGCCTTCTTTTACGCTTCTCTGTTGTTCCCCGCTGAACTGCTTCAGTTCTTTCTTGATATCCAGTTCCGGGTCTTCGTTGAGCTTTGAGACCAGGCGCTTGCCCTGCTGCCGCATCTCGTAAGCTTCGAGGCTCTTCCTGTCACTGTGAACGTCTTGCGTCTTCTCCAGCGCAAGTTCTAACGCGCTCTTTATCTGGCTCACGTGGGCCTCCCGTTGAATGTACGTTGTTTCTGGTCCGTTACACCGATAAGATACCAGAAAGCGGCTCGCGAAGGAAGCTTCCCGTGCTCTCCACCACGCCGCGTAATGACAGCGCATACCGACGCGCACCTTAAGCCGTACGTGCAGCAAGCAGAGGACAGCGAGGGTTACATCGAATGAAAGATCCCGATACCGATTCTTGGGCGAAACGCAAGCGGATTCTGTTGACCGGGGCTACGGGCATGATCGCGTCCGCCCTTCACCCTTTTCTCACGCAACGAGGGTGGCAGGTCACCCGACTTTCGAGAAGCGGCAGCGACGGGACGCTGCAATGGGACCCGGCGGCCGGACGGCTCGATGTTGCGGATATTGAAGGGTTCGATGCCGTTGTCCACCTCGCCGGCGCCTCACTGGCAGACCGACGCTGGACCGATAAACGCAAGAAGCTGCTCCACTCCAGCCGCATCGACAGCACGCAACTCCTGGTCAGTACGCTTGCGAATGCTTCGTCACCGCCCCGTATCGTGATCAGCGCGTCGGCGATTGGCTATTACGGCAACACGGGAAGTCGTGAGGTCGATGAATCCGGTGCTGCCTCCGGCGACTTCCTCGGCCGTCTTTGCCGGGATTGGGAATCCGAGGCTCTGATGGCCGCGGAACTATTCGGTGCCCGGGTTATCACACTGCGGATGGGAATTGTGTTAAGCGCATCGGGGGGTGCGCTTGCCCGCATGCTGCCGCCGTTTCGTCTGGGAGTCGGAGGACGCCTCGGACAGGGCAGCCAGTGGATGAGCTGGATAGCTCTGAACGATCTACTGCAGGTTATCGAGACCTGTCTGACCGACAATCGCCTTCACGGGCCGGTGAACGCGGTGGCGCCGGAACCGGTTCGCAATGCAGATTTCAGCGCGTCGCTGGCCTCTGCTTTGGGAAGACCGTGTTTCTTACCAGTACCCGCATCGCTGCTGAAGCTGGCCTTTGGTGAGCTCGCGCAGGCCACACTCCTATCAAACAGTCGAGTACTCCCGATGCGCCTGAGCAGCGTCGGGCACGCATTCCAGTGTCCAACGCTGGAGGAGGCGTTCGGCCGCATACTGCAGACCAATCCGCTCGGTGAGTAAACTGCCACGAAGCTTGGTGAAAAGCAGCAAGAGCGCCGACACCGCAGAGTCTGATTGCGTTTTCACCAAGCTTCGTGGCAGTATACAATAGTTGAGGAGGTATCCGGGTGTACGACGGAAGAACAGCGTGGGGGCTCGTCTTCGTTGCACTGCTGCTGTTTGGTGTCGTAGTTCAATCCGGCGCAATGGGTTCCCTATTCTATTCTGAACGGGTCTACACCTCTCACCGACTGAGTACCGGTTTTGAAGTTGAGGATCATGTCTACTTCTTATCCGAGTATCGACTCTTCCGTATGCCGCGCGGCATCGCGCGTTTTCCCGACGGCGGACAAGCGCGCCGTCTGTACCAGGCAACCCACCTTTACCGTTTCTGTCCGGAGTCGGAAGAACTGCAGCAGCTGATCCAGCTCGCCGACAACCATCAGCCCGGACACAACGTGCAGAGCGCCTATTTCGAAGCGGATGCAGACGTCCTCCGATTCATACACACAGTACGCTCGGGTACGCGTGAACAGGTCGATACCTGGCAGGCTGCGGCCTGGCACATGCGGCAAAATCGTGAGGAACCGTTGAGCGCCGAGTCAAAAGCCGAACTACTCAGCCGCCTTCATTACGACCAGGAGAAACCCTGGAAGCCTTCTGCGTTGCGAAAGGCGCTGCGAAACATGACCATTACCGACTGGAAGCTGCCATCTCCATTAGCATACCTGGATCAAACGGACGACCAATACGTGAACGACCTGATTGCTCTGCGAGGCGACCAGGCGCATCGAAACGCCATAATCGAGGAAATTGCAGCAGGCCGCATAGACGCCGACCCTCGTGACGTGCTCCGGCGCATGGAGGAACGAGCAGACTCGCTTGAAGAGCCCGCCCGCAGTGCGTATGGGCTTTTTGGCCGGGACACGGTAGATGCGCTTCGTGCGATACGATAGGAACGTGCGGAAAATGGTGCCGTCGGGTCGCAACAACAAAATCGGCACCACTCAGGTCAGAGGACAACCGTGAAGTAACGGAAGCGACGGCGCAGTTTCAGTTCGCCGGCCAGAAATCGCACCGTCTTTGCATTAATCAGGTCCTGCCACCCGAGGGTGGAACCGTCGGGAGAGATGAACAGTCTGTTGCCGCCGAGCGCCCAGTAGAAGCACGCTTGAGCGGTTCCGGGGTGACTTGAGTGGATGTCTCCAAACCAGAGTATTCCACTCTTGAGAATGGCAAACCGTCCGTACTGCTCGATATCGTCAGGCATGGACGCCAACTGCCCAATATCGGGCAGTCGCCGCGTGAGGTCAACGGTCAACACGCGCTCCGGCGTGACTCCGGGCGCGTCGCGAGAGATGATTTCCTGCATCTGATGTCTCCTGTATTCTATATTGTACCACACAGAATGCGTAAGTTCCGGCTGCAACCAAACGTGGATCCGGATATCCGCCAGGATTCTCCTACCATTCACGCTCCTGACGCACTATACTGGAAACCGCGAGGAGGCAACTGATGACTGGATCAAGGAGTGTTGTACTGGAGGACTCGCTAGGAACCAGAGTGGAAAATCCCGGCGAAGAACAGATCAGCGGCGCAATTGAGAAGATCGGGAGTACGCTGGACTTCTGCGTTCTGCATCTCGGGACCGGCTCTTACGTGCAAACCGCCGGCGATCAAAACCGGCTGCTGATAGAGTATTCCGAGAGCGGCCGGACATTCGCAAGCAGCAGGACCGACTTCGATGCTCGAACGGTCACCGGCGTCTTTGTTGATGCGATGCAGGGCAGGAGTGGTTGGAAAGAGAAGTATACTTTCACGCCCATTGGAGCTCCTGGCGACTCAGGCCGGGACCGCGCGCCGTCAGATCCCGGACAATTCGGAGAGGCGCCGGGGCGAAGTGCCGCAGGCACTCGCGCTGAAGACCTCTCGGTCAAGGACCAGCTGCTCGGCTCGGTCAAGCGGCAGGTGAGCAGGGAGGCTTCCTACAGTATTGGCAGCATCATTCGCCGGCTGATACGCGGTTTCACGCGTCGCCGATTCTGAAGAACACCTGAAAAGCGGAGGTCGCCGTCCGGGAGTGTGGCGGCCGCCTTCTGCGGCACCGTTCGCTTGTAACATCTCGCCTTCTCCCGCATCACGCCGCTTGCCACGTCACGCCCTTGCAGCATCAGTGCTTTTCCATTACTCTCTCTGTTATCGGTGGAATTGCCGTTTTTGAGGTAAAATTGTATTGCTAATGTGCGTCGTCACCAGCTCAGTGCAGAATGTCTACCCAGCAACACAGGAGTTAGTACTATGAATCACCACAACCCCGGTACGCTCGGGCCACGTGTCAGTGCATACGCAGTCATCGGAATCAGCGCTGCCGTCGTTCTGTTCACGTTCGGCTGTGCTACGGCACCGCCCGTCGAAGAGGCTCCCGAGCCCGTAACTTCCGCCGTGCCCACGACACAACCGGAAGCAGAGCCGGAACCGGTGTTTCGTACCGTATATCTTCCGACGCGTGAACGTGTCTATCGCGCCGATGGAACGCTTGACTCATATCGCGAGTTCCACTATGAGGACGACGGGCTGGGATTAACGAAAGAGTTGCGTTATTCGGGTACGGGTGAGCTGGTTCAGACCCGAGTCTATCAGCTGCAAGACGGCAGACCGGTCAAAGAGCATCACTACGATAGTGAGGAGCGGCTGCAGTCAATGCGGCGATATCAGCACGATGCCGAGGGAAACCTTATCGAAGAAGAGGTGTTTGACGCCGCCGACGAGCTGCTCTCCCGCTCCAGCTACACCTACGACGAGCAGGGGCGACGCACCAGCTGGCGTGTGTTTACCGGTTTCGCCGGGTTCATGGGCACGACGGTCTACCGTTTTGACAACGGAAACCTCGTCCGAATTGAAAGCCTCAATCCGCGCGACGAGCTCGAAGAGTACTTCGTGAACGAATTCGATGCCCGGGGGCGTCCGACTCGACGAACCCACTACGGAGCCGCAGACCGGCGCCTCGCTCACATAGATTACGAGTATGAAGGAAACCACCTTCAAGTCGAGACACACTACCGTTCAAGTGGAGCGGTTCAACGATCAGTCCAGTACGAGTATGACGGTGCTGGAAACGTCGTGATCGAGTATCACCGCGACGGTTCCGGTAACTTGCGCGAGCGCATCGAGCGCGAGTTCACCAGCCGCGAGATTCAGGAGTAACAATCATGACGCGGAAATCAACACGCACAATGCTGCTCTGTATACTGAGTCTTCTTCTCTTCCAGCCCGCCCTGCTGCTGCAGGCAACCGAAGTAGAGGCGATGTGGGCGCGTCTTTACCGGCGTGCCGGATCCAACGAGCATCGTTACCAGATCATGCTGAACATGGTGGAGCTGGATTCCCGTGACCTCGGCTCGTTCTATCTTGACGCGCTCGAACAGCAAATAGCTGATTTCCAGAACATACGAGGTACCGACGAACGATTGGTTTCAAACCGCCTCACGATGCTTACGCTGCGCGAACTGGGCCGCGGCCAGATTGCCGAAGCAGCCGACGCAGTATGGAACATGCTGGAGATCAACGCAGACGTCACCGTAATGAGCGAGGCGGCACGGACACTTGGACGGATCAATGCGACGCAGTACGCACCGAGACTCGCTGGATTGCTGCGCAACATGAATATGGGCATCAGCCCGCTGGAAGTAGACCGGGAAGTGGAAGCGGTTGCTTACAACACGGTTATTGCGCTGTCACAGCTGCGTGAACCGGTCGGTTTCGAACCGGTCTTCTTTGCCGCCGAAGGCTGGTATTCCGCTCGCAGCGGCGTACGCGCCGCAGCCCGCGAGGCGCTGCCGCAAATAATGGAAGATCCAACTGAGATCCTCATCGATATCATGCGAGCTCACAGCGACCTGGAGGTGAAACTGTCGGCCCTGACGGTGGGGCTCCAATCCAGCGCGTCCGATACTCGCAGGGCCGATTTTGCGGCCAGGACGCTGGAACACGTACTGCCGCTCAACTGGAGCACCCGGGCTGAACAGAGGGTTCTCATAGATATACGTACTCATGCTCTGCGAGCCATTCGCGACCTGGACCACAAATCGCCGCGCGCAATACCGAGCATGGCGAGAATGCTGACGCAGTACCGAGTCGATCGTCTCTACAATGAAGACGAGATGCTGGTGCTTCTGGAAGCGGTCGGAACATTCAATGACGACGAATCCACCCGCGCGTTGGCAGATTTCATGCGCTACCTGACCGAACGGCGCGATCGGGGCATTCCGCCGGACAGCCTCCGCATAGCGCGCGGAGCGGTCATCGCTCTTGGCAATACCGGAAATCCGGCAGCGATGGAAGACCTCAACATGATCATCTATTCGGACCAGTGGGAAGCATCCATCAAACGGGAAGCACGAGCCGCACTTGGGCGTCTGATGAACTGACTCGACAACGCAGTCGAAATACTGAGTCGACGGCCGACCCACCATGCAGTCCGTCGCTCCGATGGCGGTACCACGTTGTCCGTGTTGCGTGCTATACTGACCGTTCCACTCTGCTATTGCACACGAAGGGGATCAAAATGGAGACAACAATCAGAGACCTGATTCGAACCTCAGGACGAACCGTCCACTCAGTTACTCCGGAAACCAGCGTGATTGAGGCGCTGAAGCAGATGGCGGAACACAATATCGGGGCGGTGCTGGTCATTGAGACCTCCGGTACGCTTGCGGGGCTTTTCTCGGAACGGGACTTCGCGCGTGCAGCGGCACGAGGAAGCGCCTTCGACGATCAGGCTCAGGTGCGACAACTGATGACCACCGAGCTTCTGACCGTGCAGCCGGGGCAGACGGTCCAGGAATGCATGATCTTCGTTACCGAACGGCGTGTCAGACACCTTCCGGTAACCGACGAGCAAGGTCGGCTGGTCGGGCTGGTGTCGATTGGCGACCTGGTCAAAGCCGCTATCGCGGAAAAGGAGTACCTCCTGACCGAGAAACAGACGCTCATCAGCAAGTTGCAGGACTATATCTCCGGCACGATGGTCTGAAGCGGGCATCCGTCTTAGCGATAGAATACGCCAAGACGCGCACAGACGTGACGTGCACAGACGTGACGCGAGCAAACCTTCACCGTGGAATCGATTGACAAGCTGAACAGCACTCGGTACGGTCTTCGAGTGTGATCTCCCCGGAGCAGAAATGGCGCCGTTATCGATCGTCACCTCGCGATCTGCGAACATTTCGCCGCTACCCCTGTC
>PWMO01000226.1 GCA_003558175.1 Spirochaetaceae bacterium | reverse complement strand
GTAGCTGGAGGAAGGGTCGAGCTGCCGGATGCGCGCATTGGCGAAGGATAGCACCTTTCCCCGTGGCAGGGAAGCAGAGCCCGTATCGGGCGCGCTCCTTGAAACGCCGCTGGAGATCATACATACTTGCGGTCACAGCTGGAGGGAATGAGTGCAACTCAATGAGTGCGCCGCGATCGCGCGGAACGCGGCCAAAGTCGTTATCGGGAAGCAACGGGTACTGGAACTCATGATCGTGGCGCTTCTGGCCGAAGGCCACGTGCTGCTGGAGGATGTTCCCGGGCTGGGTAAAACGCTGATGGCCAAAGCGCTCGCCCGCAGTATTGACGGATCGTTCCGCCGCATCCAGTTCACGCCCGATCTGCTGCCGGCCGACGTCACCGGTTTCTCGGTGTATGACCAGAAGAATGGTGACTTTGTGTTTCACCCCGGGCCGGTCCTCTGCAACGTACTGCTCGCTGATGAGATCAATCGAACCATCCCCCGCACGCAGGCCAGTCTGCTCGAGAGCATGGGCGAGTTCCAGGTTACCGTAGACGGCGAGACGATACGGCTGCCCAGACCGTTCTTTGTTGTAGCCACGCAGAACCCAATCGAGATGGATGGAACGTTCCCGTTGCCGGAGGCGCAACTGGACCGTTTTCTGATGCGGATCGACCTCGGGTATCCCACACGAGATGAAGAGATCGCCATCATGGAACGGTACCAGGACGAGGAACCGCTCGAGCAGCTGACACCGGTGGTAACACCTGAGGAGGTGCACCGGCTGCAGACTGCGCGTGGCAGCATTACCGTTTCGCCGGCGGTACGGGAATACGTTGCCGATATCGTTGCCGCTACTCGGAGTCACGGAAAGGTGAGGTTTGGAGTGAGTCCGCGTGGTGCGCTCGGTCTCATCCGCGCGGCGCAAGCGCTGGCGATGTTGCGCGGACGCGACTACGTTGTGCCGGACGACATCAAGGAGCTGTCCGCTCCGGTGCTGCTGCATCGGATCATCCTGCGCCATGACGAACGCACCCGCGGCGCTACTTCAAAGTCGGTGCTCGATGACGTTCTGCAACAGGTGCAAATTCCAATCTGAGCCATGAAGGGGAGTGCTGAACTGCACAGCGGGCATCAGGCGGCCGGCAACACGCATGATGGCGAGGCCCCCAGCGTATTCTCGATCGGCTTGAGTCTGTTCTTCGTCTGGGTGCTGCTCTTCTTTGCACTGGTGCAGCAGAACTACGCAGTGGCCGCACCTGCTGCGGCGGTGGTGCTGGTGATGCACGGCACTCGGTTCTGGAGCCGGCTATCGGTGACGCGGGTCGGGCTGAGCCTGGTGCCGGATCGGGCGCGCCTTTTCCCCGACGACACCCTACGGGTTCGCGTGGAGCTTCACAACCGCAAGATCCTGCCGGTATGGCTTCGCCTCGAAATGGGCACCCCGCTGCATCTGCTGCCGGACGAGACGCTTGAAGGCGAGACCAGACTCTTGCCGTTCGAGCGCGTCAGCCGGAGCTACAAGTTGCGCGCTCTGCGTCGCGGCGTTTCCGTGCTCGGCCCGGCGCGAATCGTCGCCGGCGACCTGCTCGGGCTCCATCAGAAAACACGACGATTTCCAACGCGTCACGAGATTGTGGTCTTTCCGCGCCTGCGAGAACTGCTGCCGCTCAGTATCCCGTTTCAGGAGTACTTCGGGATCCACGCTTCCAGGGGCCCGGTGGAGGATCCGGCGTGGTACGCCGGGACGCGCGACTACGTCGGCAATCGACCGGCGCGGAATATCCACTGGAAGGCAAGCGCCCGCCTCGGAGTGTTGCAGGAGAAGCTGTACGAACCCACTTCGCATCGAAAGGTACTCTTCGTTCTGGACTGCAGCCGGTTCGCCGTGGAAGCCTCGGCGGCCGCCCCGGTCGGCGGTGGCCCGGGCGGCGGCGCAGAACGCGGTGCGGCTGACGCCGATGGTGCGTTGTCTGACTGTGCGGTACCCGGCGTCGAGGCGCTCGAGCGATCCATTGAAGCAGTTGCGAGCGTGGCGGCCGCGCTGATGGAAACGGGAGCGTCATTTGGATTTGTGACCGACGCAGTGATGACTGGGCCGTTCTCGTCACTGTTGCCGATGGGCCGGGGCCCGGAACACCTGGGCACCATGCTGGAAATGCTTGCTCGTCTCAATCCGATGTTGCGGCAGGATCTCAACCTGCTGCTGCGTGAAGCGATTGCCGGCGCGATGGGTGTCGTCTATTTTGGGGCGTCCCCAAGCAGCCGGGTTCGGGCTCTGTTTTCGGCGGTGGGGCCACGTCGCAGAAGAATGTTTTTTGTATTTGCAGCGTCCGATGCCAACCGGGACGGAGCCCGGACGGATCAGCAGCAGGCCACTACCGCCGATGAGCAGCCGATTGGCAACGCGTGGGACGGGCATCCCGCCTACCTCACGCGGGAGGTCATTGATGTCCGAGCGACGTAATGGACCGCTGGTGCCGGCGGCTACAGCCGGTATGGAAATCTGCCGACTCTCCGCAATTGGAGCTCTCTTCGCGCACGCCGCGCCGGGCCTGGTGTTTCCGTTTCTGGCTATGGCGACGTCCCTGCTCGCGGCGCTTCTCCTGTCGCTGCTGCTGAAGCGGCTGCGTCGCCGCAGGGTGGTCACTCTCGCCGTGCACGCACTGGGAGTAACGACCGCGGCGGTGCTGGTTCTGCGCTCAACCGAGACACTGCCGTTTGCTCAGGCCGGAGGTGTAGCCGGCATGGCGGCGGCCGTTGCCGGCCTTGCGGGTGTCTCCGATTGGATGGCGTTTCTGGTCATTATCCTGTTCACGCTGCTGTTCTGGGTTCGAGGCGAGAGAATCGGATCCAGGGAGCCCTCTTACCGCATAACCGTTGCACGTTTCGATGTCGGCATCGGTTTCTTTTTCGTGGTCTATCTGATGCGGATGGGACTGGGGCTTGCAGATCCGAGGGCTGTGCCGCTGGTGGCCGCCTACTTCCTGTTTGCGATGGTGGCACTCTACGGCGCGCGCAACCTGTCGCGAGATACCGCGTTCCTGGCACAACGGACGATGCTGACGCTTCTGGTGCCGTTTGTCGCCGGCTTTGTGGTGCTGGGCGCTGCCGGAGTGGTGCTCTATCCCTACCTGACGCAGGCTGCCGGCGATCTGTACGGTGCGCTGAGGCAGAGCGTGGCACCTCTGTCGCCGTGGCTGGTTGCGCTGCTGCGGTTTCTGTTTGGGTTTGGTTTCAGCCGCGCGTACGGCGATACCACCGCGAGCGGTGGTGACGCGGTCGGCCCGCCGCCGGAGGAAGCTGCCGGATGGGCACGGTTGATCGAGCGCATTCTGGCATGGGGATTTGTGGCCGTTCTTGCTGCGCTGGCGTTGGCTCTGGTGGCCATTGTCCTCTGGCGCGTGATCAGGTATCTTGCCGCGCGCTCAGGTGAAGATGACGGACAGATCGGCGTCTGGGAGCTGCTCAGACGGCTGGTGCTGCGGTTGCTGCTGGCGGTGCAG
>PWMO01000456.1 GCA_003558175.1 Spirochaetaceae bacterium | reverse complement strand
ACCGAGAGCACAAAAGAGTTCGTCGCCGCGCTCCTTGACGACCCCTCGGTAATTGAGTTTCGCAGCGCCGCCGAAGCGCTGGATACAGACGAGGAGTTCGTGAGCCTGCGCAAGTCGTACGAGAAGACGGTCGAGCAGTTCCGCCGAAAGCAGAGCGACGGAAGCCTGGAACAGACCGATATTGAGCAGCTGCGCGCACTGCAGCACGAGGTGAACACGCACCCGATCGCACAGCGCTTTATTGCCGCGCGCGACGAGATTGCCGTCCTGGTTCAGGAGTGCAATCAGGAGATTTCGCAGGTGCTTGGATTTGACTTCGGGTCAGTGGCGGGCCCACGCGGCGGCTGCTCCTGCTGACCGCCGGCCTTCGCGAACGGCCCGACTTCGGAGCATGCTGCCTCCGTTGAGCTGCAACCTGACACTGGCTCTCGCGATAGAACTCATACACTTCTGCTCCCAGTCTGCAGTGCCGTTCTGCGGGGCGACCTTGGAGAGGTCCGCTTCCGGCGGGCAATAACAACAGAATCGGCACCATATTGGAAGCCTTGACACCGGTAGTTGGCAATTGTAGTCTAGATCTGTTCTAGTCCACACGCGATTATGGAGGCTTACGCCATGTTTGGAAGAATCGGGCCGATGGAGCTGATTCTGATTTTTTCGATCGCCTTGATCATTTTTGGTCCAAAGAAGCTGCCGGAGATCGGTAAGGCCATTGGAAGCGCCATTCAGAATTTCAAGCGTCAAACAAACAGCCTGACGGAGGGGTTGGAGAGCGATACTACCGGCCCGTCGCAGCCTGAAGCAAAGGCTCCGCCCGCTGAAAGCGCCAACGTAGCAACGCAACCGGAGACCAAGCCGGCCACGCCGAGCGAACCGCAACAGAAAGAATCGTAACAGACGGTTCTGCAACGTTGGGTAATCTCGCGCCATGTCCGACATCCGCATGACGTTCATTGAGCACCTCGATGAGCTGCGCAAGCGGCTCATTATCGTCTTCGTGTCGTTTCTCGCCGGGGCTACCCTCTGTTACGTATTCATCGATGAAATCGTAGAATACCTCCTCGCCCCGACGCACGGGGTGGATTTTGTCTACCTGGCACCGCCGGAGCTGTTCCTCGCTTACTTGCGACTGTCACTGGTGCTTGGAATTGTCATCACGCTGCCAATCACGCTGCTGCAGATTTGGCACTTCATCCGGCCGGCGTTGAACCGTGCTGAAAAACTGGCAACCGAGTTCGTCCTGCTGGGTGGAACCGTCTTCTTTGCCGCCGGAGCCTATTTTGCGTACCGCGTGATTCTCCCGCTGACCTTGCGCTTCTTCCTGCAGTATGCCACGAGCTCAATTCAGCCGATGTTCTCGTTCGGTGGCTATGTGGGTTTTGTGCTGTCTATTCTGCTGGCGTTCGGCGTGGCGTTTGAGATGCCGATTGTCATCGTCATCCTGGCGCGCATCGGGCTGGTTACCCCGTCGATGCTGCGCGGTGCGCGCAAACCCATGCTCATCATCCTGGTGGTACTATCGGCCATTCTCACGCCGCCTGACGTAATCTCTCAGCTGCTCCTGGCAGGCCCGATGATGGCCCTGTACGAGCTCAGCGTTGTTCTGGCACGTATCTTTGGCCGGCGGGAACAGGTGACCGAGACAGCGCTGGAGGATCCGGCGTAGCGCTCGCCCCGGTTGGGGCTCCCCGCGGCGGAGCTCATCAGCCGTGCTTGCGGAACTGGGACAACACCTGCATCACTTCGTCAATTTTTTCGCGCTGCTGTTGTGAGTTCTCGCTGCGGAAGGCGTCTGCCACACAGGTCTGCATGTGATTCTCCATGATAACGTCCTCAACCGCGCGCAACGCCGCCACCACTGCGCGCGTCTGTGCCACAATATCCATGCAGTAGCGGTCGTCATCAACCATCTTCTGTATGCCGCGAATCTGACCTTCAATCCGCCGCAATCGAGAGCCAACCTGGCCCTTGCGCCGTTCATCCATCATCGCGGGAAGACTCCGTCGTACCTCACGCCTTGAATTCCGCAGTGTATCCGGAATCCCCAAGAGCTGCCGTGATCTGATCGAGCGAGGGTGCGTTGTCACCCTTGAGCGTCAGCGTGGTGGTCCGGGTACTGGAATCGGCCTTCACCGCCGCCACCCCGTCGACGCTCTTCAGCATCTCTTCTATTCGCTTCTCGCAATGCCCACAGCTCATCTCCGGAACCGTAAACGACAGTTGCTGCTTTTTGCCGAAAATTCCCACAATAAACCTCCCGTATACGCGCGCGTGAATGTGCGCCGACCGCGCGATCGCGCCGCCTGATAGTTGTACTTGTCTCATGATACGGACAAAGCCGTTCTCCGTCAAGTACTATAGGGGGGTAATGTATAACCAACACAGCCACTTCCCGAGCCGAGCGGAATTCCTTACAATGGCGAGCGTGTCCGAATACTGGCAAAGTTTCACCCCGCCCATCTTCGCGCTTGCGCCAATGGAAAACGTCACCGATACCGTCTTTCGCAGAATCGTACGGCAGTGCGGCTCACCACACGTATTCTTCACCGAGTTCACGCGCGTCGAGCAGGTCGCCGCGTACCCCAGACGAGGCCTGCCGTGGCGGATGCGTTTCCGTGAAGAAGAAGAGCGTCCTTTGGTGGTACAGATCTGGGGTACCAACCCGGAGCTCTACCATCGTTCAGCCGCCATCATTGCCGACCTTGGATACGACGGAGTAGATATAAACATGGGCTGCCCGGTACTCAAGATCCGCAATAAGGGCAGCTGTTCGGGACTGATCGTCAACCCTTCGCTCGCGGCGGAGATCGTTCAGGCGACGCGCGAAGGCGCCCGGAGCGGCGGACAAGGCATTCCCGTTTCGGTGAAGACCCGCATCGGATATGACCGCCCCGCAACCGAAGACTGGATCGGCTTTCTGCTGCAGCAGCAGATCGACCTTCTTACCGTGCACGGACGCACCGCTTATCAGGAATCGGAAGGACCGGTTGCATACGATGAGATCGCTCGCGCCGTACGCCTGCGCGATGCGGTTGCGCCCCGCACGCGTATCCTGGCAAACGGCGATATCCGGTCGGTGGTGGACGGCATGCGGGTAATTTCCCTGACCGGCGCAGACGGGGTCATGATCGGTCGCGGGATTTTCGCCGATCCGTTCCTCTTCTCGCATCTGAACGGCAGAGCGCGCAATTACAATGACCTCTCGGCCGACGAGAAGATCGGCCTGATGCGCCGCCACATCCTGCTGCATCAGGACAGCTGGGCCGGCGAGCGCAACTACGACGTGTTGAAGCGCTTCTACAAGATCTACCTGGTCGGCTTTGACGGCGCAGCTGAGCTGCGCGAGCGCCTCAATCAGACCGCTGACTATAGTTCCGCGCTGCGAGAGATCGAGCACTTCGAACGGACCGGTTCACACGCGGAGCAACGCAACTGCACGGAGCAGGCACGGCGGTCCGGCAGCACCGTAGTTCGGTAGCGGTGGGTAGTACCGTGGTT
>PWMO01000101.1 GCA_003558175.1 Spirochaetaceae bacterium | reverse complement strand
TTGGCGTCTGCTTCAAGCAGGTTCACGGTGGTGACTCCGCGTTCCAGGGTGAAGCCGCTTGCACCGAGAAACAGCACATCCGCGTGCATCGAGGCAAAGGCGCGGCGTGCCAGTTCGCCCACCATCGCGTGGACCTGCTTGCGAATGGCGCCGCCAACCGCAATGAGGTCAACCTGCTCGTCAGACACAAGCTCGGCGATCACCGGGATCGAGTTGGTCACTACCGTGATGTCCTGTCCGTGAAGGTGTCGCGCGAGTATTGCGTTGGTGCTGCCGGCGTCCAGAATCACGGTAGAACCCGGCTGTACCAGGGAGAGCGCCGCGCGGGCGATGCTGTCTTTCTTGTCGTGGTTCTCGTGGATGGTGTTCGAGATAAAGCGAAAATGGTGATCGGTCTCGGGAAGGACGGCGCCGCCGTGGCTCTTTACCACAAGCCCGCGCCGCTCCAGGAAGTCGAGATCGGCACGAATGGTAACCCGCGTAACGTTCAGTTCTTCAGCCAGGCGGCGCACGTTTACCGCCCCTGACTGCCGCAGCATTCGTACGATTGTGCGTCGTCGTTCCAGCGGGGTCATTGCTGCCTCCGTTGGCGGCGTCGCGCCGACGCGGTTTTGCCGGGAGGGAATTTCTCAGGTCCGGCGGAAAGCCGGATCCGGATGTAGGTGCGGTCGTCAAACGAGCGGTTGCCGGGATAGACCCCCTTGGTTGATTTGAACTCGCCGCACAGGAGCGGATCACGCGTGAGGATGCGCTCGAGTTCCGCTTCGGTCTCTTGAAGCGTCGGACGCAACCGAGGATAGCCGTCACTGGCAAGCACGACCGTGGTGACCGCGTCGGGCAACGCATGAACAAGGATCGGAGCGATATCGGGCAGGAACCCGTCAAGAACGAAGTAGTTGTAGGGGCTCTCACCAATGCGGTTCTGGAAGTAGCGTTGACGGCGAATCAGCTCGTCAATCACCGCGCGGCCGGTATCGTCGCGCAGCAGTTGATCTATCGTCGCACCAGCGGCCAGCTCGCTTTCATTTACGAAGGCACGCACCTCCTCCATCAGGCTGTCGGTGCGCTTATGATTGGTGATGTGCCGATCCTCAATCAGTGCCTGGCAGTCGCCGATCATCCAGACCTCGCGGCGACACAGGCTCAGAATAACTGCCGAAGCGCTGATGCGCGCCTGTACATCGTGTCGTACCTGGTCAAGAATGCCGCGCTTGCGGTACCAGTCTGCTATTGCCCGGTCCAGCGAAAGCACGGCGCTGCGAGCGTCTACCTGGGGGTCCAGTCCGGCGAGCGCGGAGGTCAGGAGCTCGGCAGCGATCCGGCCCGGCCTGCGGCCGTCGTCGTAGACGGTTTCGGTGTTGGTTGCGCCGTCGATAACCGCAATGAAGCTGTCCCCGCTGTAGAGCGCGTCTTCGCAGCGGTCGGCGGACGGGAGTTTGCCTTCGATGAACTGCTCGAGGATGTCTGCTCGCGGTACAGACCGTGCCTGCTGTGCCGTTCCGGAACGGGTTGGCTCACGACACATCGAACCACCGTCCTGTTTGAGGGATAGCGACGTCGCCGTCAAACGCGGCGCGAGCCAATGCAGTGCGAGCCAATGCAGTGCGAGCTTCGCTCAAGAATCTCGATTCGCCGCCGTTGAGTCCCCACGGCGGAAGATGCACCAGCTGCAGCTGCCGAACCCCCGCAGCGGCCGCGGCCGCTGCGGCCTGGCGCGCGCTGGAGTGACCGGCGGCATTCAGCTCCGACTCCTCATCGGCCAGGCCCGATGCTTCGTGGATGAGCAGGGCCGCTCCGCGGGCGTTCACCGCGACTGCCTCGCAGGGCCGGGTGTCGCCGCTGGAGCAGATGCGGGTTGTGTTCTGCACTGAACGGTGCTCGATTAATAGACCGAGAGTCGGTACCGAATGCTCGACGGCAAATGACCGGAAGCACAGCTCGGCAGTGGCGTCGCCTGAACGGCCCGCGCCATCTGCGCCCATTTCGCGTGCCGCCAGGCGCAGCTCTGAACGGCTGAGATCGTGCCAGGCGATTCCAAACGATTCGGCCCGCTCGAGCAGCCCCGCGGCATCGAGCAGCGCACGTGCACGCTGCAGCGCTGCCGGTTCACCGGCCAGCGTCAGGCGCGCGCTGCGACCGAGCATCAGCTGTGCGTGCATCAGCGAGGGGAGGGCGTAGAGGTGGTCGGTGTGGGCGTGGGTGAGAATGACCGAGTCTATCTCGGTCGGACAGACACCCAGCTGTTCCAGGGCGGCCGCGGGCGTTCCTGAGCAATCTACGAGCGCAGTGGCTCCGGCAGTAGCAACTCCGGCTGTGACCACGAATGAGACGTTGGAATGTCCTGCGGCCGGGAGAGCGCCGGCCACACCAAGAAATGCCAGCCTCACAGTTCCTCCGTCTGCGTCGAGCGGCTCCTGCGGTTGGGCCAGAGCGAAATCACTACCGACAGCACGGCAAACGCAATCAGGATGGCCGCGATCGGACGCTGGAAAAAGACCGTGTAATCGCCGCGTGCCAGCCGTATGGCGCGGCGGAAGTTCTGTTCAAACATGTCGCCAAGTATCAGCCCCAGCACAATGGGGGCGATGGGGTAGTCGTTCTTCTTCAGGAAGTACCCCAGAATGCCGAGCAGCATGGCAACGCCCATGTTGAAGCTGGCCGCCATTATGGCCCGGCCCTCGATGCCGTACGAGCCGATCAACGAGAAGACGATGATCAGCGGCAACAGGTAGGCGCTCGGAACCGAGAGCACCTTCGGGAACACGCGTATGCCGGCCAGCTGGATGACGACCATGAAAACGTTGGCAAACAGCATTGCGACGAAGATTCCGTACACCAGGCTGATGTTCTCGGTGAACAGCTGGTGTCCCGGGGTGACGCCGCGAATCAACAGCGCACCCAGCAGCACCGCCGTAGCCGCATCCCCGGGAATCCCGAGCGAGAGCGCGGGAATCAGTGCACCGCCTTTGCAGGCGTTGTTGGCCACTTCCGGTGCGACCACGCCCTCGAGGGCGCCGGTGCCGATTGGCTGCATACTGTTGTTTCGTGAAGCCGAGACCCGTTGTGCACGCTGGTAGCTCAGGAATACCGCAATCGAGGCGCCGGTGCCCGGGATGGCGCCAATCAGCGTACCGATTCCGGTACTCTCCACAATCAGCCGCCACATGCGCAGGAACACCCCCGGCCGCGGCAGCAGCCGCTTGAGCTCGATCTGTGGCGGTGCCAGCCGGCCGCGGCCGAGCATCTCCAGGTCGTAGATGGCCTGAGAGATTCCAAAGAGGCCGATCAGCGCCGGAACCAGCTTGATGCCGCTGGCCAGCGGGGTTCGGGCGCTGTACTCGGGAAACGGCATGCGCAGCACCTGCGTGATTGGATCGGGGCCGATCAGCGCCAGAGCCAGACCGAACGCTCCCATCAGAACGCCCTTGGCCAGGCTGCGCGAGGAGACGGACGCGATGATCGCAATGCCAACCAGGGCCAGCGCTGCGCGTTCCGGCGGGCCGAACATCAGCGTGAATCGTGCAATG
>PWMO01000410.1 GCA_003558175.1 Spirochaetaceae bacterium | reverse complement strand
CGTCTATCACGATCCCGGTAACGGCAATTTCACCTTCCTCGCGCCTGCCGCGGCGTACAGCGAGAAGCGTCAATTTGCGCTGGTGATCGCCGCGCTGCGCGCGCTCGAAATTGAGGCCCTGCTGAGCGAGCGCAACGACATTCTGATCGGCAACCGCAAGGTGTCCGGCAACGCGTTTCGCTACCGCAGAGAGAAATCCTATCATCACGGCACGCTGCTGGTTGCGGCCGACCTCGATCGACTGACACGCTTTCTCAATCCCCGCGGTGACGGCGTGGTGGAAAGCAAGGGAATTGCATCGGTTCGCTCGCGGGTGGCCAACCTCGCGTAGCTGCGTCCAGGGCTTAGCTGGGACGACATCTGCGATGCGCTCACCGTGGCGGCGGTTGCGGAGTACGGTGCGCCGGCCGTACACGAACGTTTCCCGTCCACGGTTGAGGATTGGCCGGCGTCGAGACGAGAAGCGGTGGTTGCGCGGCTCAGCGAGCTCACCAGCTGGGACTGGATCTTCGGCCACACACCGGACTTTCGGCGCATTCATCGGGTTGCTACGAGCACCGCCGGCGAAGCGGTTTCGGGCGAGCAAACGGTGGAGCTCTCGATCCACCGCGGCTTCATAAACGGTGTGAGTCAAGCCCGGAGCGCTGATCCGGGGCGCGCCCTGAGCCATGCGCTGAGTCACGCCCTGATTGGTGTCCGCTATCGTCCCGAGGATCTGCAGCAGCGCTCGCTGCAGCTGCGCCGGGAGCGCAGAGAGGGTGCCGAGATCGCACAGGCGGTTGCGGTGCAGCTGGCCTCAAGCGGGGGACATCCGTTACGAGAGGCACATCTCGAGCCGGAGCCGGCATCAGAGCCGCCTCTGAAACCAGAACCGGCGTCCCAGGAGGAGCAGTGATGAGCATTCACATTGGAGCGGAGCAGGGAGACATTGCCGAATCCGTGTTGCTGCCGGGTGATCCGTTGCGGGCACGGTTTGTGGCCGAGACGTTTCTCGAGGGCGCTACCTGTTACAACGAGGTGCGCGGGATGTACGGATACACGGGGACGTGGCGCGGCAAACGCGTTTCGGTGCAAGGAACCGGCATGGGGATCCCGTCGCACCTCATCTACGTGCACGAACTGCTGGCCGACTTCGGCGTCAAGCGCGCGATTCGCATCGGCTCGTGCGGAGCGCTGCAGCCTGACATCCACCTGAACGATATCGTTGTGGCGATGTCGGCATCCACCGACTCGCACATCAACAGCAGGCGCTTCAACGGAGCCGACTTTGGGGCTTGCCCCGACTACGCGCTGTTCCGCGCTTTCTGCGGTGCTGCCGAAGCACGAGGCGTTCCGTTCCATGCGGGGAACGTTCTCTCAAGCGACATCTTCTATGACGATGACCCGGAATCCTGGAAACTGTGGGCCAACTTCGGCGTGCTTGCGGTGGAGATGGAGACCAACGGTCTCTACACCGAGGCCGCCCGCTTTGAAGCGCAGGCGCTCTCAATCCTGACCGTGAGCGACAGTCTGGTTGCGCGCCGATCGATGTCGGCCGCAGAGCGTGAGCGATCGTTCCGTACCATGATCGAACTGGCGTTGGAGGTCGCAACGGGCGAGGTTTCCCACACGAACTGAGAGAGCACACTTTTCGCCACCCTGTTTAATGAGTACCTTAGTCGAGAACGGAACAGGGAGCATATGGCACAACAGGGTGATTTTCTTCTCTACGGCGCGTATGGCTACACTGGTCGCCTGGTGCTCGAGCGGGCGGTCGATCAGGGACTGCGGCCGGTGGTTGCCGGGCGCAACAATGCAAAAATAGAAGTGCTGGCACGCGAGTTCGGCCTGCCGGCTGAGGTGTTAGAAGTAACCGACAGTGACGCGCTGGATCGCGCTCTTGCAGATGTGCCGGTTGTGCTGAACTGCGCCGGTCCGTTCCGCAATACGTTTGCCCCGTTCGCGAACGCCTGTATTCGCACTGGGACTCATTACCTCGATGTCAGCGGTGAAATTGATGTGTTTCACCGTGCGGCCGGCAGACACTGCGAATTCCTGGACGCCGGAGTGATGGTGATGCCGGGCGTGGGGTTTGATGTCGTTCCGTCCGACTACCTGGCCTGCTACGTTAAGACGAGGTTGCCCACCGCCAACAGGCTGGTGCTTGCCGTCGGGAAGGTGAGCGCGGTCTCGCGCGGGACGGCAAACACGGTGCTCGAGCAGCTCGGGCGTCCGGGCCTGGTACGGCGCGACGGCGATCTGGCGGAAGTCTCGACCGCATGGCGTCGGCGCAGTTTCGATTTTGGTAACGGTCCGGAGCTCTGTGTTACCGCACCGTTGGCGGATGTGTTTTCGGCCTACTACACCACGGGAATCCCCAATATAGAATGCTACCTGGCGCTACCGTGCCCTGTGCCGTCGTTTCTGCTGTCGGTGGCGCACCGGTTTATACGGCCGCAGTGGCTCAGGGCGTTTCTGAGTTATAAACTGAAGCGCACCACCAAAGACGGCCCCGACCCGGTCGAGCGCGCAGCGGGTACCAGTGTCATCTATGCCGAAGCTGAGAGCGAAGAGGGCAACATAGCGCGGGCAATCATGCGCGGTCCGGAGCCGTACACCTTGACCGCGCTGGTCTCCGTCGCCGCGGTGCAGAGTGCGCTGAACGGCAAAGCCAAGCCCGGATTCCAGACCCCATCGCCTACGTTTGGCGCCGCACTGATCGGCGCTGTTGAAGACCTCGAAGTAGAAGACCTCGAGTAGCATCGGTCCCGCTGCGGACGCCTCGGAAGCTGCGGCCAATCTGGCTTTGCCGATTCCACATCATTTTCTTATATTCTTAATCAGATATATAATGCAAGGAGCATGCTATGAAGGTACTTGTCGTTTTCTACTCGCTGTATGGCCACATAAGACAGATGGCTGAAGCCGTTGCCGAAGGTGCACGTGAGGTGCCGGGCGCGCACGTTGAGATCAAGCGCGTCCCCGAAACGCTCTCACCCGAGATAATTGAGGCCATGGGTGCCACGGCTGCACAGAAGCAGATGGAGGATATCCCGGTCGCAACCAATGACGACCTTGAATCTGCCGATGCGATCATATTTGGTACTCCGACTCGCTTCGGTAACATGATCGCGCAGATGCGTAACTTTCTCGACGCAACCGGCCCGCTCTGGGCAAAGGGCGCGCTGGTCGGCAAAGTGGGCAGTGTCTTCACCTCATCGGCAACTCAGCACGGCGGTCAGGAGTCGACGATCCTGACGTTTCACCCGACGCTGCTGCACCACGGGATGGTAGTTGCCGGCCTGCCTTACGCATTTGCGGGACAAACCACCGTCGACGAGATCACCGGCGGATCCCCGTATGGCGCATCAACAATCGCCGGGGGCGACGGCAGTCGCATGCCCAGCAAGAATGAGCTCGACGGAGCCCGCTTCCAGGGCAAGTTCGTCGCCGAGATTGCCGCTAAGCTGGCAAAATAGACCCCCTGCATTCAAACGCTTTGCGGAAGCTTCGGCACGCGGCCGCCTGACGGCGGGGGCACGACAATTTCGTTTT
>PWMO01000286.1 GCA_003558175.1 Spirochaetaceae bacterium | reverse complement strand
CTACCGGTGCCGATCTCCACACCGGCTCACGGAACGGCCCACGATATCGCCGGCCGTGGTGTGGCAGACCCCGGTGCCACGCTGGAAGCGATTCGCGTGGTCTGCTCAATGATCCGCAACCGCCACGCCGCGCGTTCACCGGCCTGACTATCGACGCCCGGCGTTCGCCGGCGCCGCTGCTCTGCCCGGCCTCCTGAAGGCTGCAGGCGTCGGCCGCGCCGGGTGGGCCGCGCCGGGCGGCGCGCCGGGCAAGGCCGGCAGCGCTGCAGCCCGTGAAATCTTGATCAAAAGTGGAAAAAATTTGACAGCCCGGTCGGCTCACCCTATACTGTGTCGTGATATATCATAGACTCAGCCTCCGTCCCGGTATCGCACCGTTCGATTGAGCCCCAAAGGATGTGCCGAAGTGCCAGAACAAGATTCTTCAGCCGCAAGCGCCCACGCTTCGATTTCCGACCGACTGGGAATCCAGATACCGATCGCGGTCGACGGCGCCTATCGCGACAATGCAGACTTGCGTGAATACCTGGATGCGGCGCTGACGCACCGTCTGTCGGTTGTTGAGCTGAACATTGTCGACTACGAGGCCGTTCAACCTGCCGGCCTGCTCCAGTTCCTGCAGGACTTCAACCTTCGACTGCAGAATCTCGCTACCGGCGGGATGGCAGTACGGCGAGCGCACGCGCTGGCGCACCCCGACAGTGACCGACGTGCCGATGCCATCGCAACCATTCGTCGTGCAATTGCATTCTCAGCTGAAGCAGCGGCCCACAGCGGACAGCCGACACCGGGGATCATCCTCGGGCTGGTACAGGGAAAGAGCGACGCCCCGAAGGAGCAGCAACGCGCACTGTTTGCCTCGGCGCTCGAAGAACTCCTTCCCGCGGCGGCGGACGCAGGCGTAGCGTTAATCGTCGAAGCTACCAACCGCTATCTGTCCGGAGTCAGTCACACCGTAGAAGAATCGGTTGAGTTTGCGCTGCAGCTTGATTCGCCGTTCATACGCGTGCTGCCCGATACGTTCCACATGAATATCGAAGAACGGGATATCTGCGCCGAATTGATCAGACACCGAGAGTTTATCGACGAGCTCCACGTATCGGAGAACAACCGATTCTACCCCGGATTCGGTGCGCTGGATTTTCGCCACATTGGCGGATGTTTCGAGGCCGCCGGGTTCAGCGGCCCGTACGTTATAGAAGGCAATCTCAACACCGATGTGAGCAGCTCTCTTGCGACGGCAGTGGCCGCACTCACACGCTGACGGGGCTCACAGGCAGGGCCGACGGGCATGCCTACCTCTGCGCTCGCAGAACAAAAACGGAACTGGATCGGGAGGATCGATCAAGCGTGAAACAGGCAGAACGAGAGACAGGAACGGCGCTCCAGCACAGGAAAGTCTCGCGCAAACAGAGCTTGAGCAGTCAGGTGTACGAGTATCTGTCGGAACAGATAATCCGCGGAGTCATCAAGTACGGCGACCGCTTGAACATCAAGAACATCGCAGCGGATCTCGAGGTGAGCCCGATGCCGATTCGCGATGCACTCAAGCGCCTGGAGATGGAACAGGTCGTGGTCATTCGGCCACGCAGCACCTGCTTTGTACGGGTGCCGACCAAGGCCAAGACGCTCGAGGCAATCGCCGCACGCCGGATGCTCGAGACGTTTGCCGTGCGCGAGGTCTGCACTACCGTTACGGCCGCGGAACTCAGCACCGTAAAGAGTGTTCTCGACGACATGGCCGAGCTGATCAGGCGAACGGCCGGCAACAGAACCCGCGCGGCGGTCGACGACTACATCGAGCTCGACCGGCAGTTCCACACCGATCTGTGCGCCCTGGCCAGGAACGACTACGTGAACCGCTTCTACCGTGAAACCGACATGCACCTCAGCATGAGCTTTCGCTACGGAGTCGGCGTCTGTCACGGAATAGAGGCGACCTTTCAGGATCACGAGCAGATCTATCGGCAGCTGGCTGCAAACTCGTGCGAAGCGGTTGAGCTTCTGGAACAGCACCTGCTGCGCAGCCGGCAGAACATCATGAACGAGCCAACGTTCCAGGTGCTGGAGGAATAGCCCCCGCGGTGTATCGGCACGTGCCGATGGCCGGCGCCCGCGGGTGCCCGGCGCGCAATGTATGCCGCCTGCCGGCTAACGCGGCGGGTCGTGGAAGCCGATCGGGATCCAGCCGCCCGGGTCGGCCTGGCTGCTGTCGATTAACCCCAGATCGACCTGCGCAGTCATCTCGGCCGCCAGATAGCTGCGTCCCTCAAACGGGTAACGCCACCCGTTCCCGGGAACGTTCACGCCGGCCACCGCGTGCGCGTACTCACTGGATACCAGCAGGATGGCGTCGAAGCCGAGGTGGTGCAGCAGGATCACGTAGGTCAGCCCCAGCGAGTCACAGTCGCCTTTACCCGCTGCGAGCGCAGCCGGAGGCGAGAGGAGCCGCGAGAGCGACTCGGTCTGATAGTACTCGAACCCCTGCAGCCAGGCCAGCAGCTCGTGCGGCACCCGTTCGTGCGGCACCCCGGAACGGCTGAACCGCCGTTCAAGCTCCTCGGCCAGCGGCGCGAGCCGCGCGTAGTTGTCGCGATAAATGGCGCGGTAGTATCGTTGCCACGCGCTCGCCCACGGTGGGAGGTTGCGCGGATCCGGTCGGCGGTAGGTATGTTCGTTATAGCCTGTCAGCACACGCGCCTCGCGCTCGATCAGCACTTCAGTGCCTTCGATCTCACCCTCGTCCAGTTCGAGAACCAGCCGCGCGCCGTCGTCCAGGGACGTGAGCGGCATCGGCTCACGGTTTGGGGCCGGGAAAGGGTAGTAGAACTGGCTGATGGGACCCGGCAGCCGACGCGCATCCCGATCAGGAGCAAATGAATCGACCGCCGACAGGAGCACGTCATGATACCGCTCATAGTACTCGACCGGCGCATAGGCGGCCACCACAAAGCTCCGTGCTCCGGTGTGTATCAGGACGAAATAGCCGCGAAGATCGTATCTTCCAGTGGAAAAACTGAGGTCGGCGAGCACACTGTCGTGCCCGTTGTAGCGGAACACCGAGTGCTCACCACGCGCGCCAAACCGATCACGCACGAACCGGTGCAACTGCTCCGCCGATTCAAACCGGTCGCGAAAAGCAAAGACCTGAAACAGCGCAGTCCGCTCGGGATCGGTGAATGTGACCTCCTCGGCGGTCTCCGCGTGCAGCACCTGCCATCCGATCGGAACGTCCAGGTAGTATTCGTAACCGGGATTGCGAAACCGCTGCGCATGGACCGGCGCCTGCAGCGCGGTCAACGCCAGCAGCGCGGCGCCCACTCCGATTGCGCGGCGAAGGAACGTAGTTCGCATCATGTCGACTCTCCCCCCCTCTGATTGTCGGCGCGAGGGAGAAGCACTCAACCCCGTTCCCCAGCATAGCACCCGCGGCAGTCCGCAACCACCTTGAAACCGAGCGGGTCAGCCGGTACACTCTGCCATTATGTCGTCCGTAATTGTCCGCCCGGGCCGCCTCTGCGGTACCGTTGCGGTCCCGGCCT
>PWMO01000077.1 GCA_003558175.1 Spirochaetaceae bacterium | reverse complement strand
CGCCGTTGAATGCTCCGGCTGTACGTGCGTCTCGTCCTCCAGCACGTAGCAGTTGTAGTAGTACTCAAGGCTGTCCACCAGCGCCTGCCACGACGCTTCAATAATGTTTTCGTGCACTCCGACCGTATCCCACGACGTCTTGCCGTCGCTGGAGGTGATGAACACGCGTACCTTTGCCGCGGCGTGCTGTTCCGGGTTGAGTACGCGCACCCGGTAGTCGGTGAGGCTGATAGCCTGCAGAAACGCGTGGTGCGAGCGAAGCGCATCGCGCAGCGCGTGGTCGAGGGTTTCAACCGGGCCGATCCCCACCGCTGCACCCATCAGCTCATGCTCCGCGGAACGCATGAAGATTCTGCCCACGGTCTTCGACGGTGCATCGAGGGTTTTGTACGCCTCGAGGTGGTAGTTCTTCAGTTCCACCAGCGGCGAGTAGCGCCCGATTGCCTTGCGCAGCAGCAGTTCGAATGAAGCCTCCGCGGCTTCGTACTCGTATCCCTGGCGCTCACGCTCTTTCAGTTCCTGGATCAACGAATTGACCATCGGATCGTTCTTGCTGAATTGACCGTACCGTTTCAGCTTTTCGACGATTGTGGCTTTGCCCGCCAGCTCGGAGAGCAGAATCCGCCGTTCGTTGCCGACCAGGCTGCTGTCGATGTGCTCCATGAGAGCGGCGGCCTTGGCGACAACGTCGGCGTGCTGACCGGCCTTGTGACTGAACGCGGCCTCTCCTACGTAGGGTTGGCGCTTGTCTGGAATGATGTTGGCTTTTTCGGCCACGAAGCGTGAGAGCGAGGTGAGCTTGTCGAGCCTGTCGGCCACGGCCGGTTTGAAGCCCTTCTTGAGGATCACGTTGGGAACAAAGACGCACAGATTGGCGTTGCCGCATCGCTCTCCCCATCCGTTGACCGTACCCTGAATCTGGATCGCGCCGGCATCAACCGCTGCCAGCGAATTGGCAACCGCGGTGCCGCAGTCGTTATGGAAGTGTCCGCCGAGCGGGGCGAGGGAGTCCCTGGGCAGCTCGTTCATGATGCGCGTAACTTCATCCGGCAGCGTGCCTCCGTTTGTGTCGCACAGCACCAATGAGTCGGCGCCCGCTTCGGTACCGGCCTGCAGCACCCGCAGAGCGTAGGCCGGGTCGTCTTTGTAGCCGTCGAAGAAGTGTTCCAGATCGAAATGTACTTCGCGTCCTTCGCGCTTGAGAAACGCAATCGAGTCGTAGATCATGCGCAGGTTCTCTTCTTCGTCGGTCTGCAGCACTTTCGCGACGTGCGCTTTCCAGGTCTTGCCCACCACGATTACCGCGGGCGTCTGGGCATTCAGCACCGCCAGGATGTTGCCGTCCGCCGACGCTTCTACTCCCGGTTTGCGCGTCGACCCAAACGCTACAATCTTGCTGTGTTCAAACCGCTCCTTGCGGCACTGCGCGAAGAACGCGGCTTCCTTCTCGTTCGACAGGGGGAAGCCGCCTTCGATGTAGTCAATCCTCAGCTGGTCGAGGGTGTGGGCGATCTGCAGTTTGTCATCCAGGGTGTAGCTGATCTCCATGCCCTGCATGCCGTCACGCAGCGTTGTGTCGTACACATATAGCTGTCGCATCCTTCTCTCCTTTTCGTCCTTCTGCTGCAGACGACCCCAAAAATAAAGGCCGTCCCCCGCAGGAAGGACGGCCTGTATTCGGTTCCGAACCGTTACGCTTCCTGCGGTATACACCTCGAGATGATAATAATGATAATCATTGCGAGAATGTCGGCCGGGAGCATAGCGTATTGCGCGAACCGTAGAATCCGCTTCATCAGTGGTATAATCGAACCTTCAGCACGCGTTTGTCAAGCACTGAGATACAGAAACGTCTGGTTTTCGTTGCGGGGAGTAACTTTCCCTGGCGGAGGTCGGTATTGGCGGTCGTTCTTGACCGCAGCCGTGCGGCAGATCATACTGTTGATGTGAATGGCTGATTCATCGGTTTTCGATAGACTTGTTGGTACTCTCTCCACTACCGAACGAAGCGACATGCTGCACCGCCTGCGGCGCGGTGGCTCGATCGGAGATCAGGTGATGCCGGACAACGAGCCGTTCGAGCCCGTGGACACCGAGCAGGTGCTGCTGCGCTACGGTCTGCTGCGGCGGCTGCTGGTCTGGCTGCGAGCCCTGATCTCCGGCAGAGAGCGCGGCGAGGTGGTTGCCGAGGATCTGCTGGCGCAACTCGGTGCCACAATTCGCTCGAGCAATCCCGGATTGATCGATTTGCGCAAGGGACTCTTTCTTGATCCTTTCTATCGCGAGATGGTGCGGTTGCAGACCAGTGCCCGCTATTTTGCCGCACCGCTCGAACAGGTCTGGAAGCGAAGCCGACCGCAATTCCTGGCATTCCTGCTGGGACTCGACCTGCCCCAGGTCCAGCAGCGGTTGCTGCACGATACCGACCCCAAAAAAGTTGCGGCGGATGAACCTCGTCTGCCCGAACATCAGTTGAAGAAGAAACTGATCACCAACGTGATGCAGATTCTCGAGCTGATGCCGTACGAGGGAAGAGACACCTTCTACGCCAACGCACGGTTTCTCGACGCGCTGTACCGTCTCTCGCACGGCCCTTTCGACCAGATTCTTACCGCTTTTGACGATACCGGCGACGGCCACCACGTAGCACAGTTGTACGCACTGCGGCAACCGTTGACCGCGCTGCTCGAGATTCTCAGTGCAGTGCGAAACGCTCCGTCGGACGCTTTGCTCGAAGCAATCGCCCTCTTCTGGTACAACGATGAGCTGGAGCGGGGTGACGCCGAAACCGAGAAACAGCTGGTTACAACGGTTCAGAACAGTGCGCACCATCTGCGGATCATCTGGGACTGTGCCGCCGGCTTGCCGTTGCACGATATCGTGCGCTACCTGCGTCGCGACATCAATTACGCGGTGCCGGTATCAACCGGCGGTGAGGACTGGTTTGCGCTGCTGAAGCAGTTCTGGTGCGAACGTGCCGAACGCGCTTTTACCGCGTACACGTTTTCCCAGCAGAAGCAGCGGGCACTCGAAAAGGCGGCAGAGCATACCGAGGGAGTTCGCCCGGTTCCGCTCGAGGGCTATCCGCGAACTCCGGACGGCTACGCGCGGCACGCGGCGTCGCTGGGCGTTCTGCGCGCCGTGCTGGATGGGCCGTTTGCCAAAGTGATGCACCAGCCGCTGAAGACACTGCTGATTGAGGGTGAGTTCTACAAGTTGGCCAACCGCGAGGAGTACACGGCGGCATTCAACGGCCTGCTCGAGGCGGGCGAGACAATCGAAGCACTGCGCGAACGGCTTGCTCCCGAGGGTGACTTCGGCCGAACGCGGCGCCTGATCGAACAGGATTCGGCACCGCGCGCGGAACGGATGCAGCGCCTGGTAGAACTCGCGGCACAGGTGGACGGGCTGGCCGACGCCTGCGTTCGCGGCGCGCTGGAGCATCTGCGGGTGATTGGGGACGTGGTGCACGGAATACTCTACGGTGAAGTCGGCGGCAAGTATGACACGCTCGCAAACCTTGGGACGATTGGCGGCCGGTCGCAT
>PWMO01000482.1 GCA_003558175.1 Spirochaetaceae bacterium | reverse complement strand
TGTCGGATTTTGTCGCCATGCTGCATGAAAAGGTCGCCACGAAGGCGCTGATCTGATGAGCCCCGTAGCAGCTGCCGATGCCGTCAAGAGACTTCGCGCCGCCGATCGCGAGATCATTTTGCTCGAGCATACCAGTGCCATCCTCAGCTGGGACCAGGAAACGTTCATGCCGCACCGCGCGATCGACGAGCGGTCGGCCCAGCTGTCGCTGTTGCAGGGGTTGATACACCGGCGCGTCACCGACAGTGCCAATGAAGCGCTGTTCGAAGCGGCCGGTTGCTCGGCGGAAAACGCCGAGGGGCGCGAAGACCTCGACGCGGCGGATCGCGCGTTCCTGCGCCAGGCGTATCGGCGCTACCGTCGAGCGACGCGGTTGTCGCAGGAGCTGGTGGAGCGGTTTGCAGCAGCTGCCAGCCGCGGGCAGGCGGTCTGGGCCGCGGCGCGCGCTGCGGACGACTTTGCGGCGTTTGCACCGCAGCTTTCCGAGCTGGTCGAGCTGCAGCTGGAGATCGCCGAGCGCATCGGATACATAGATGAGCCCTACGACGCGCTGCTCGATCAGTACGAGCCGTTTACCCTGACCTCCGACATCGACCGTGCCTTCGGCGAGCTGCGGCGCGAGCTTGTCCCGCTGGTCGAGGCTATCGGCAGCGCACCGCAGCTCGACGACAGCGTGCTACGGCGAGACTTCCCGGCGGAGCAGCAGGCGGCCTTTGGCGACAAAGTCATGCGCGCACTCGGCTATGAGCTCGACCGCGGGCGGCTGGATGTTTCCGCCCACCCGTTCGCCACCACGCTCGGGGCGCACGACGTGCGCATCACCACGCGCTACAATCGTAACTTTTTCAGCAGTGCGGTCTTCGGCACGATACACGAAGTCGGGCACGCGCTCTACGAACTCGGCGTAGCAGAAGAATACCACCTCAGCGTGCTGGGCGAGGGAACGTCGCTCGGCATCCACGAGTCGCAGTCGCGCATGTGGGAAAACATGATCGGCCGCAGTCGCCACTTCTGGGAGCACTTCTACCCGATCCTGCTCGAGCATTTCCCGCAGTCGCTCGCAGATATCGATCGCGAGGCGTTCTATCGCGCCATCAACCGTGTTGAACCGTCGCTGATTCGGGTCGAAGCGGACGAAGTGACCTACGGGCTGCACGTAATCCTGCGGTTCGAGCTCGAGCGGGCGCTGCTGAACCGGGAGTGCACGGTGGCGCAGCTGCCCGAGGCGTGGCGCGAGCGTTCACGAGAGCTCCTCGGTGTGGTTCCCGAGCGGGACGCCGAGGGGGTGCTGCAGGACATCCACTGGTCGATGGGCGGTATGGGGTACTTCCCAACCTATGCGCTCGGCAATCTCTATGCGGCGCAGTTCATGGAGACGATCAGCCGCGACCTCCCCACCCTGTGGGACGACGTGCGCCGTGGTGAGTTCAGCTTGCTGCTTGACTGGTTGCGGCGCAACATTCACATTCACGGGCGCGCGCGCAGCGCCCGCGAACTCTGCGTCGACATTACCGGTTCCGAGCTGCAGGCAGCGCCTTTCATCAGGTACCTCAAGCAGAAGTACGGCGACCTGTACGGGATATAGCGCATGGGCTACCTGGAGTTTCTGGTACAGACGCCGTGGTTCTGGGTAACGGCGGCCGCGTTGAGCTTTGCGGCGGCGCTGCGCTGTTTCCTGGTTTCGCTGCTTCCGCGCCGGCGACACGGGGGGCGGACATCCAGCGCCGCCGGACTCTTTCTTCTCAGTATTGCGCTCGTGCTGCTGACGCTCGGCATTTTCGTACCAGGGCCGCAGCGCATACTCGATCCGCGACTGCTGCTGCTCGCGGCAATTGTGGTGGCCGTGGGGGTAGGCGCCTTTCTGTTTCCGCTGTTGGCCGGGCTTCCGCTGGTTCTGCTGCTTACGCTGTCGCTGGTGCTTTTCAGCGGCTATCTGCAGAGCTGGAACCCCATTCACGTGCCGGGCGATCTGGCGCATCTTCGCGTGGTGTCGGCCCGCGACGGGCGGATGGTGGTCGAGGTCATCAGGCGCGACGAGCTGCAGTGGGACGAGCCGCTCGGCAGAACCGTTGAACTTCAGGGCGCCGCTCTGGGCGCCTCGGTAGAGCTGCTCGAATTGCACCCGGCCTACTTCCTGCTTGGACGCCGTTACTCGTTTCGGCTACACAGCTTGCGCGGGTACACCTTCGACCACTCGCAGGGCGCCTTTGTCGAGACCGACGTCCGCGAGCTGCTGCACGGCAGCGGATTCCAGCAGGGTGCGTCGACAACACCGGACACGCGCGGCACTGCAGACAGCGCGGATGGAGCCAGGGCTCTCGTCGGCCGGTTGGATGCCGCGCTGCGCGAGGGACAGCTTCCCGGAATGCGCGCAACGCTGGGGCAAGCTCGACCGCGCCGGGTTGGAGTGCTGACCGCCTACGCGCTGCATCTCACCCCGCCTGATCGGCTGGCAATCGAACCCCGCAATTGAGACCGCTGATCCGCTGGTCGGCTGAAGCGCTTCACCTCATGCCGGGGCGCAAAATGGACGATAGACTGTAAGAGATGATGATCACGTTCTACAAGACGGATGCGGCCCGTCGGCTGTACTACTACTGTATCAGTGACCGACAGCGGCACCTGTTTTCGCGCTACAGTTTCACCGTCTCGTGGGGCGTCGCTTTGACGCAGGGGCGCGAGAAGATCTTCACCTTTGAGACGGAAGAGGAGAAACAGCGCAAGCTCGAGGAGGTGATCGCACACCGCGTGCGCGCCGGGTACAAGGTGCTTTACACGTATTTTCGGCGTGACGAATACGGCAGCCTGCGGGGAGCGTTACGCGGCCGACAGGTATCGTGACGCGCGGCTGTAGCTTTGGCCACGCGGCAGCCATGGAGCCGGCGATGGTCAAGGCGGCGGCTGTTCTCTCTCAACGCGGCGAAACTCCAGCGCCAACGCGTATCCCTTTTCCAGAATCGAAAAAGCGACGATCCCCGCTGCCGCGTACTGCAACGGCGGAAAGACGGCGCTCACGACGCGATCAGCTCGCGGCACGAGCTTGAGCAGTGCTACCGAGTACAACGTCATCGTGGCGAACACCGATGCCTTGCCCCAGAAGGTTGTCTTCGGTTCAAGATGCCCGCGCACGATCAGCAGTACCCCCATCCCCACCCACTGGAACAGCAGCCGAATCATGACCAGACGGAAGAACCAGTGGGCAATCAAGCTGTAATGCGCAAACGCAATGGTCACCGCAATCAGTACCGCATAGTCGCTCATGCTGTCGAGGTATTGTCCCACACGAGTAATCTGCCCGGTTCTGCGCGAGATCTGGCCGTCCAGCAGATCGGTCAGGAATACCAGGGTGGTGAAGACCACGATGACCGTTGTAACCGGATAGTTCTCGGCCAGAATCAGCAGGTACAGGATGGTCGGGGTGGAACTGATTCGCATCAGCGTCATTACGTTCGGGAGGTTGATTCGCTCGAGCGGCCGTCGTGACGGCAGTACGTAAAAGCTGTCACGCATCGCAACCAGGAAGATCAGCAGTGCTGCGTGCACCATCAGCAGCGCGGTCAGAAAATA
>PWMO01000216.1 GCA_003558175.1 Spirochaetaceae bacterium | reverse complement strand
TAACGATCGCCGGCAGGTCGACTGCAACGCGCGTTGAGCAGCGCCGCGACGCGTGAGTTTGGCCCGGATGTGGCCTGGACTGTGCGGATTGGAACTCGCGGGTGAGGTTGCTGTCGTGTGCCAACGCGCCCGGGGCCGCGTCCATCTGGTACCTCCACGGCGAGGTGGATTCCCGCTGCCGGTTCACACCCGCCGGTTTAACAAAGGGCCTCTCACGGTCGTCTCAGCAAAATCACTACTATTTTTTTCTCCGTGCTGATTTGTGAGCGCCGTGAGAGGCCTCATAAGCAAATCACAAGCAAATCTTAGTGCAACTAGTATGCAATTGGGGTGCCAACAAGCCGAACAGGGGAGAAGAATCTGTCGCGGGCGAGGCGCCGGGCGGTTCCGCTGCGGAAGTCGAGGCGTGTAAGTATATACAATGGAGCGTATTGCAGCTATTCTTCCGGTCAGCAGGGGCGGTCGTGCCGGATGCCTGAGAGACAGCCGCGGCACGCGTGGCGCGGCTATCGCCTGCCTGATGCACCTTCTCGATGCAACCGCATTGCGCGGCAGACTTGCATTGCGAGCGTCGGCTTCCACTATGCGTGTGCCGCGGCGGGTCTTCGATTCGGCCTGCACGCCGGGGAGAACAATGCGGGGCGCCGTGCTGAATGCAGCGCAGTTGTCCAGGAACCCGGGAATTGATGTACGCACAGTCAACCGCCCCGTCGCTGCTTCGCTGTTCCAACCAATCAGTCCAGCACGGCCATTCGACGGATGCTGGGGGATATCTCGAACTCCAGCGCCACACCCTCGGCAGTGCGGCGAACTACAATCGCCGGAGCCTCTAAACGCAGCAGTGAAGAGCGAGAGCCGGCGCCGATGCGCTGATGGACGGCGGTGAGCATCTCTACGTTCAGCCGAGTGCCGACCGGCGGACCGGCAACGAGACAGACAAAAGCGCCGTCTGCGGAAATATCGCGCGTGTGGGCGCCGGTACAGGGGTACGGCTCGCTGCTGTACGCATCGGCCAACCCTGCCTCGACCGGCGGCTCGCTGAGGCCGCCTTGCGGAGTGACCATCGCGGGCATGTCCATGGGAAATCTCATCGATCTGCGCCGCATCGGCTCGCCGGCAGGAGATCTATCAGTGCTGTTGCTCGTTGTCCAATTCATCGCCTTTCTCCCGTGAATACTTGTTGTTTGCGCTGTTAAAAGCAAAGAACGTGCCATTTGGTGCTATCCGGGAGAATTATGCGCCTTGCGCATCTCGCGATCTGCTAAGGATTTTTCTGGTAGCAACTTATGTTTCAGTGAGGGACGCCGCGCGGAGCCGCTATACCCTGCACCGCGCGTACGGCGGGGGTGAATCCTGCGCCGACGCTGCGTTCGCCGGCGGGCAAGCGCCCGTTCCGCCCGTATTGACTGGCGCTGCGCGCGTCACGATCGTGCCGTGTGTGTGGCGGAATCAGTTGCGTGCGGAATCGAGGATACGCTGCACCACGTCCGAATGATCGCTGCTGAAACTGACGCCGGTTTCGGCCTGAGCGTCGCGCCGCAGGCGGCGCGACCACACCACCCGTGACCGCAGCAGGTACTGCTTCTTCCCTTCGGGCTCGCAGAGAATCAGGTCAATCTCACTGCCCGGCGAGAGTGGCAAGCGACCCAGAAAACGCGCGCCGCCCTGCGAGAGGTCGACGGTCACCACCTGCTCCACGTCGGACGCTCGCGGCTGCCGGTGCAGCGTGAGCGGCAGGTGCAGCGGGATGCGCGGGCGCGTACGCCGCTGCTCCTGCGGTGCGACTGCGCGGTCTTTGCCCGTCTTCTTTGCCTGGTAGAGGCAACGGTCGGCGGCCGCCAGAACGCCCGGAATGTCGTGGCCGTGACGCGGATAAGTGGCGATACCGGCGGAGAAGCGTATCGGTCGCTGCGGCAGAATCTTCAGCGTGCGGGTGGTCTCGAGCAGCCGAGCGGTCACCTGCCGCGCCGCCGCAGTACCGGTCTCCGGCATCAGCAGCAGGAACTCCTCACCGCCGTAGCGTGAAGGGATATCCGCACTGCGCAGCGATGAGGTGAGAACCTCCGTGACCGCCTTTAGAACCTGGTCGCCAACCGCATGGCCAAAATCGTCGTTGAATCGCTTGAAATCGTCGATATCGAGCATAGCCACCGAGAACTCGGTGCCGGCCCGATGACTGCGGGCAATCTCGCGTCGCAGCGCTTCCAGAATTGCGCGCCGGTTATAGAGTCCGGTGAGGTCGTCGCGAGCGGCGCGGTTGGCCTGCTGTTTGTAGGTGGCGAACTCAATCACGCGCGGCGACTGAAAGCGCTGGGCATTGGTGAAGAAATCAAGCATTGTCACACGCAGGTCAACCGCTCGGCCGATCGCTTGCTCGTACTGCTGCTGCAGCTGCTGAATGCGGCACAATGCTTCAAAAGCCTGTTCTTCGTCCAGCCGCACGTCGGTGCACACTTCAATAAACTCGCGGCAGGTGATCCGCGGGCTTGGCGTTGCGCCTTGATGGGGAAAGCGCGCGAGCCACGAGTCATCGGCCAGCAACCATTCGACTTCACTGATTAATTCTTCATCCGCTATCATGTACCATCCCCTGTTCAGATTTCCTCTGCTCCGTCATTGTTCTGACCCGCAATACAGCGGACGCCGCCGCTCTGCAACCAAAACAGAAAGCCCGCGGTGAAACGGGTCACCGCGGGCGAAGGGAAGTCCGGCGACAGATGGGTGGGGTAGGAGCGATCTCTCTGCCGCCGGACATCGTTACTGTTCTACTACCGTCAGTATCAGATCTCCGCTGTAGCTGCCGGCCAACGGAAACTCAAACGGCACGCCGGAGGCGTCGAGCGCGGTCATCGGAAGAAGACGCAGGGTGAACTCAGCGGTCACGCCGGGAGCGCCGCCGAAGGTGGTGTCGTCAACAGCCAAGCCCCAGTCGATCCACAGTGCGACGATGTCTTCGAACACGTTCTCCGGGAATCCCGCTTGAACGAACGGCAAGAAGAAGTAGCTGTTGCCGTCGTCGTCCACGGCGTACGGGTAGTCACCGGCGGCCGGCACCCCCGCATCCAGAAACGCCACGTTGCTCGACGACATCACCACCTGGTAATTGAAGTTTGCCAGAACTGTGACGGGGGCACCTTCGAGTCCCTCTTCGAGCCCGACCGATGGGTCAATGATAAACCCGACGCTCTCGCTCGCGGTGATCGATGCGTATTCGGCCACGTTGACTTTGACGGTGATGGTCTGCTCCGCCGGCTGGGAGCCGGCCTGAGCGGTCAGCGGTGCGGCGGCGATGATACACAGCGCAAGGCAGCACAACAGAAACGATCTTTTCACTGATTTCTCCTCCTCCTGAGCTCTTTTGTTGTCTCTGCCGCGGCCACGCCGCGACATGGATACACACACGCCCGCATCACGCCTCGGCCAGCGTGAGTATCAGATCTCCGCTGTAGCTTCCGGCCAACGGATACTCAAACGGCAGGCCGGATGCGGCGTCTAACGCGGTAATCGGTCCAACGCGAAGACCGAACTCTGCGGTCACGCCGGGATCACCGCCAAAGGTCTCGGCAAAGGAAG
>PWMO01000063.1 GCA_003558175.1 Spirochaetaceae bacterium | reverse complement strand
GGTGACCATAGCGGAGGGGACCCACCCGTTCCCATTCCGAACACGGAAGTTAAGCCCTCCCGCGCCGATGGTACTGCCTCACGCAGAGGTGGGAGAGTAGGTCGTCGCCAGGCTTTTTTTTTGTCCGTTTCAACGATATGATGGAACCCCGAGATGAACCCCAAGATCATCGACAGGCAGACGGAGCAACGGAGGAGCAGAATGCGGGACGCGTTTCAACTGGACGGCAAGACGGCACTGGTGACCGGTGGCAGCCGCGGACTGGGCCTGGTGTTTGCGCGAGGCCTCGGGCTTGCGGGCGCCCGGGTCGTGATCAACGGCAGAAACGAGGAACAGCTGTCTGCAGCCGTGAAGACGCTGCAAGAGAGCGGTATCGATGCCGCCGGATACTCGTTCGACGTTACCGACCCGGAGAGCGTCGCCGCGGCCTGGCCGCGGATGACCGCCGAAGTCGGCGATATCGAGATCCTGGTGAATAACGCGGGTATCCAGCATCGCGCCCCGTTGGAAGAGTTTCCGTTTGACGATTGGCAGCGTATCCTCCGAACCAACCTGACTTCACCGTTTGTGGTAGCCAAACAGGCGGTTCGATCGATGATCCCGCGGCGCCGCGGGAAGATTATCAACATCTGTTCGATGCAGAGCGAGCTGGGCCGGCGCACCATCGCTCCGTACGCGGCGTCCAAGGGTGGGCTCAAGATGCTCACCCGTGCGATGGCGGTCGAGTGGGCGCAGCACAATATCCAGGTCAACGGGGTTGGTCCCGGGTACTTCCTGACGGAGATGACGCAGCCACTGGCGGACAACCCGGAGTTTGACGCGTGGCTGAAGGGCCGCACTCCCGCCGGCCGTTGGGGTGATCCAGAAGAGCTGCTGGGTGCGCTGGCGCTGCTGGCGTCACCTGCGTCAGACTTCATCAATGGACAGGTTATCTACGTCGACGGTGGCTTGTCGGCTGCAATCTGACGCGCTGATGACCGCCGCCTCTCAGGCAGCACGCGGCGGCACGGCTTAGCGCTGATTCATGGTCAGCATCCGAACGGTGCCCTTGAGCTGTTCGATCTCCTGCTTCTGGGCCGCGATGATCGCGACGTATTCCTCGTGAGAGACGGAGAGGTCTCCTCCCTCGGCTGTATCTGCTTCCTGCTCGATATCCGTGAAGTCGTTTTCCGCCTCCACCTGCGCCAACTCGAAACTGCTTTCGTACTCGTTGGGATCGATCGGCATGTCGGGGAACCGTGGTGAATGGACGATCTTCTGTGCGATGCGGTCGAGTTCGACAGCGGCGAGCGAGTCGTGGCTGTGGACCACAAACGGGGTCATGGCGCGCACGGCCTGATTCACACTCTGGTCAAAGTAAATGACACCGAGACAACCGATGTTGATCTCGAGGTTTCGCGCGATCAGATCGCGGAGATCTTCGGCCATCTGTACATCCTCGGGAGAATCGGCCATGTTAATGATCAATTGCGGCTTGAGGCTCGAAATTGCCTCTTTGGCAGCCTTGCCCGCGGGTGCACTGATCGAACGGATCTTCTTGAGAATGTCGCGAATCGTGGGAGTGCCGTTGGGCTGCTTCTCGCGCACTACGTCCTTCAGGTACGTTACGACGCTTTTCGGCGACGTGCAGGTGCGCTGCAGGCGGCGAAAGGCCGCGTTTTTGAGAAAGCTGTACGCATTGAGTATAGCCGGCGTCTGCGGCGTAGTCACGACAAACCCGGAGTTTGACATGAGGAAGAAATCGATCACGTTCAGGCCGGTTCCCGACCCCAGATCCATCAGGATGTAATCCGCGTCGAGTCTCTCAACTTTCGAAATCACACTGTTGCGTTGCGCCTGCTGCATGTTGGCCAGTCCGGCCACCAGCACATCACCCGGAACGAATCGCAGATACCGGTACGGAGTGTTGGTCAGAAGCTCGGAGAACTTGATTGAGCGATCGGAGAGGAAGTTGCCGATGCCGGCGTTGCGGTTCTTGATCCCGAGATAGGTATGCAGGTTTGATCCACCCAGGTCCAGATCGAGCAGCACGGTCTGCTTGGCATAGGAAGAGAGCAGGATGCCCAGATTGGCGGCAATGACCGACTTGCCGACCCCACCCTTTCCGCCGGCAACGGGAATGATCTTGCGTACGTTCTCCTCATTGATGATCATGCGTGCTCTCCTTGTTTAGGTTCAGTATAACGGTTTTTGCTCCGACATGGAAACCGAGGGCGCGCCGTCGTGCCGCATCGCGTGACGGCGTCCCCGCCGAGATCGGGGTCTGAAATCACGGCATCGGTTGCGGCCTGCGTCTTCGCAATCGACGGTATCATCAGGATTTGTCGGTCATTTCGTTTGATTTACCGTGTTGAATGGTATAGTATAAGAGGCGGTACAACTCTATGGATTTCAGCGTCCGACCCGAAAGGCGAGTATTTCATCTCGACACCGAATGCTACATCATCTACATCGGAAAGGATCAGGACGACTACAAGCCGTTTCTGCGCGTCGGCAACACCGCGGCCCTTGATCAGGACGTGAAGGCGCTGATCTACTCCATCGTTGTGGCGGACGCGCTGCCTGGAAGCCCGATCCTCGAGCGGGACAATCTCAGTTCCATCGTTGGTGATGAGTTCCGCTACGTCGGGGATCCGGGAACCGTGGAGCGGTTCAAACAGTTTCTGCGTCACCAGGAGTTCTCCTCGGATGGGTACGAAGAGACCTCCGACGATGTGTTGCAGGACATGGGCGCCTACGTCTACTTCTATCATGACGGTAACGTTCGCGTAACCTTCGATAAGACTCCGGTTTTCAATCTTCGCCGCAGAGAAGAAGATGACCGGCACTATCTTCAGCGCGCCAAGACAATCAAGAACCACCTGTTGCGGAATCCGTTGCGCTACTCAGCACGGCAGTTTGAGAAATCAGGGTTCTTCATTCTGGATGGCCGAACCTATTTCTTCAGCAGGGGTGCGATCGCGGCTTTCGACATTCCGGAAAACTATTTTGCCGATATCGCTGCCGGCGGCATCGACCCGGACCGCATCAGCACGGTATACGCGCCGGACGTATCTGAGGGACTCGTACGGCTGTTCAAGCGAGTCCGCGCCAAGAACTCCCGCATCCACGTCATTACCGACAACCCGCCGGGTGTGAAGAGCATCATCGATCTCTTTCGAGCTGAGCAACGGCTGCAGCTCAAGTCGGAGGTGGTGAAGCTTCATCCTGACAAGTTTACGCCGGCGCTCGATTACCGGATCAAGAAGACCGCCCGACATTTCATTGTTGAGAGTGATTCGCTTCCGGTTGCGCTCTACGTTGATTCGGAGCTTGGTGCGGTGGTGCGTAACGTGCTGTCGATATCCTCGGCGCGGCGCGGATGGCTCTATGGTGGCAGCGGAGGCGCGCAGAAGGGAGCGCTGCTTGAAGGGGTGCTCCACCAGCTGCACGGCGGGACTCCGCCCACAGGCTCAGCCGAGATCCAGAACTATCTGCCGGCAAAACTCTACGGTCTGGAAGACATGATGAGTCAGGCGGAAGTGACCGCCTACTCCAGCATCCGCGCGTTCTTCTCTGACCTGAACGCCGGAACCGGCGACCTC